>JAISJY010000070.1 GCA_031261365.1 Caryophanales bacterium
TGTTTTTAAGTTTCTTAAAAATCAAGATTTTCTAGTTAAGACAGATCAAGATTTAATCTCTGGTCCAGCTTTAAAACCTGAATATAGGGAATTAGATTTTGTGGAAGCGAGAGGTCCTAAAGATTTTACTTTTGATTCTAAAGGTGGAACTACTCCTGTTGAGTTTGTTTATCATGTTGATGGAGATACCACCAGAGTTAAAATACCTTTGTTTACAGGCAGTAATATTACAGATACTAATAGTATTAGATATTATTGGAATCAATGTCCTGAATCAACAACAAATCAGACTGTTAGTCCTCAAGCTTGGGGATTTCCAGCTAGTAATTTGATTAAGAAAATTGTGACTGCTATTACTCCTGAAGATGAGTTTTTAGTTCAAAGTGCCATAGATGAAACAATAGTTGACACTTATGGTAGATATTTAGGTTTGTTATGGTTAAATGGTCAATGTTTGAATTATATTAATGTTAGAGCAGGTACAACTGAGTTTGCTGGGAATAGTACTAGTAAATTAGGTTGGTTTGATGATAGAGAAGTTAGTTATTTTGGCTGGTTTTACAATGCCGAATTACGAGCTTCAAAATATAAATGGGGTGTTTGGAATGATTATTATCTTGGGCAACCAAGCAAAGATCCTATGTGGGATTATACAAATAGAGTTAGATTAAATGGAGTGGAAGATTATTATCCACCACTTCATGACGAGTTATCTATTTATTAAGAGATATTTTTTCAAAGGAGGGAAAATGAAAAATATTAAAAGATTAGGTGTGTTGTTTGTGGCAATTGTTGGTGTGTTGTTTGGTTTAGCTTCGTGTGTTAAAACAAATTCGTCTTCTAGTGAGTCACCTAAGGTGTCTTCTAGCGAGTCATCAACTGATTTAGCTGGTTCTATTTTAGATAAAGCCGAGAATGCTATTGCTGGCTTTTGGGAGAATGGAGAAGTTGTAAATAGTTCAGTTGCTGATTTTTTTATTTCCGTTTCAAAAGTTACTGTCGGTGGAGTAGAATATAATGTTTCTATTTCTTGGGCAACAGACAAAGAAACTGTTATTACTTCGGCTGGTGCTGTTATTAGACCTGATGCAGAAGAGGGTGGTGAAGATACTACGGTTGTAATTACTGCAACTCTTACTTATGAAACAAGAACAAGAGATCATGACTGGAGTGTTCTTGTTGAAGCTGTTCAATTTACTGGAACAATTTTAACTGTTTCTGAATTATATGGAAAATTCCATGGTATAAAACCTGCTACGCCTGATGCAAATAAATTATATCCTGGCGATCAAGTTAGAATATTAAATGCTGTAGTTGTTCAAACAATGGCTTCTGGTTATTTAGTATCTGATGGAACTGCTACGGCTCAAGTTTATTTATCTAATCATGGTCGTACTGTGGGAGAAAAAGGAAAATTAACTGGTTTATTAATTAATTATTATGATCAATTTGAAATTGGAACTAATGTTGCTTTTACTGTTGAATCTGAAGGTGCAGCAAACCCTGAAACACCAGTTGCTAATGGTTTAAGTGTTTTAAGTGGTAAAGGTTTTATGCAAGTTGTTGAGGGAAAACAAAACCATATCGCTGGTTATGCTGATGCTCTTGTTGTTGCTAAAGAATCTGCTGATATTCATAAAGCGGTAGAAATTGAAGCAAAAGTTGTAGCAGCTACTACTTTACCAAAAACTGTAGTTACTCCAACTGCAAGTACTTGGGTTAGTGAATTAGTTTCTGCTTCCAGAACTGGTTTAATTACTTCTCATGCCGATGATGCTGAATATCAATTATATTTAGTTGATCAAACTGATCCTGCTAAATTTGCGAGAGTTCATTATACTGACCCACTTTATAATACACTTAGAACTTTAAATGGTGAAGTGGTTACTGTTAATGCTTGGGCTTATAGTTTAAGAGATGATTATGCTGGTAATGCAAATTATTCATGGGCTTCTCATGGAATGCCTACTTGGTATTTATATGTTTTAGGTATTGCAGATTTAACTCCTGAACAAATAGTTGCGGCTGATAAGGCTTCTTTAGCAATTCAAACTGAGTTTAATGTTGCTGGTACTATAGATTTACCAGAAGCTGGAGCAAATGGTAGTACAATTACTTGGGATTATAAAGAGACTTCAGCTAATAATGCTTATATTAATTTAGGAACTGGTGCTGTTACATTACCAGAAGAAGGACAAGTAGAAGTTAAGTTAGTTGCTACTTTGACTAAAGAAGGAACATCAGACACTAAAGATTTCACTGTTAAAGTTGGACAATTAACTGTCTTAACTATTCAAGAACTTAAAACAAAAATTGCTGGTGCAACTAGTAGTAGTACTGCAATGCTTGTTAAAACACAAGGTATTATTACAATGATTTTACCATATACAAGTGGTACTGGTGTTGCTGGAAATCCTAGTTGGTTTCTTGAAGATGCAACGGGTGGTGTTTATGCTTATAGTACTCCATTACCTGCACAAGCTGTAGTTGGAACTAAAATTGAAGTTACTGCTTTTGCTTATACTTATCAAGGACTTCCTGAAATAGTAAATACGCCTGATCCAGCTGTGATTACTATTGTTTCTCAAACTAATGAATTACCTTTAGCTACTCTTAATGAAGTTCCTGCTTCTGCTAATAATACTGATCATGTTGCTGAAAGAAAAGAGATTACTGGTCTTTTCCAAAAAGAAGGCTCTAATTATTTTGTTCAACCTTTACAAAGTGAAGGAAGATTCCAAGTATATTTAGCAACTGTTTCTGTTTTAGGTAATAGTGCTGAGGCTTTGACTGCTTTGAATACTGCTTTGACTACACTAGTTGGAAAATTAGTAACAGTCACTGCTCCTTTATATTTAAGTGGTGGTACTTTAAGACCTTATGTTATTGCATCTTCTCAAGTTGTTGAAGTTTCTCCGTTGAGTGATCAACAAAGTGTTTTAATTGCTGCTTTAGGATTAAGCCTTCCAGCAAGTGCAACTGAAAATCTTACTTTAGCAACTGCTGGTTCTAATGGAACAGCTATTTCTTGGGCAAGTGATAAACCTGCTTCAATATCTACAGCTGGTGTTGTTGTTAGAACTGAAGAAGATGTTACTGTAACTTTAACTGCTACTATAACTAAGGGTACAGCAAGTACAAGTAAAACATTTGAAGTTGTTGTTACTGGTTTGGCTTCTGTTGTTGAGTTAAGTTCAAAGATTGTTGGAACAAATCCAAGTGCTTATTATCAAGCTAATTCTATCGGTACTGAATACTTTACTGGAGTTCCTTCTGGATTTTCTATAGTTTTTGAAAAAGCAACAAGTTCAAATGGTCCTAGATTAGATACTGATGGTCAAGTAAGACTTTATTTTGGAAATACTATTACAATTACTTCTGCTACTCAAAATATTAGAGGAGTTGTTCTTGAATTTGGTGCTATTGGTAGTAATCCAGCTTCTTCATTTAGAATTACAATAGGTGAAACTGTTGAAACTTTAACTCCTGTTGCAAATAGTTCTTCTGCTAGAGTTTCTGGTAGTGCTTTAACTGCTCTTATCGGCAATATTGCAACTGGTAGTAATACTACTTATTTGAAATCTATTACAATTTGGTACGCTGAATAGTTTATTAGTTTAAATTGATTTAAAAGGCTCTTCTTCGGAAGGGTCTTTTTATATATAGATTTATTTAGTTTTTATAAGAAAAAAAGTGTAAATAACATTACACTCTATTTTTTATTTTATCTTTCTACTATAAAGTATCAATAAAAGTATCTAATTCTTTTAATTTACTAACTTCAACACTAGTAATATATGGTAAGTTTCTAAAATATTGCCGATAGTCTAAACCATAGCCAACTACAAAAACATTAGGAATTATTTTGCCGACATATTTAATATTAACAACTTTATCATGAGCATCTATTTTATCTAATAAGACAGCAATATTAATAGAATTAGGTTTTCTTTTTTCTAATAAATCTATAACACCTTTTAAAGTTAAGCCTGTATCTATAATATCTTCAACTATAATAACATCTCTATCTTGAATATCTATATCAATATCTAATTTATAAATTAATGACTGAGAAGAAATGTTTTTTTCATAACTAGAAACTTGAATATAAGTTATTTCCAAAGGTAAATCAATATTTCTAGCTAGGTCTGCTAAAAAGGGATTACTGCCTTTTAATAAACCAATTAAAACTAATTTTTTATTTTGATAATCCCGACTTATTTTGTGTCCTATTTTAGAAGAAATGTTATTTAGTTCCTTTTTTGATATGGAGAATATATTGTTGTTTGTAAAGCTTAATAGTTCAACTATAGAATTCATATTTAACTACCTTTCGCATAGATTATAAGGAGTTTTTTAAAAGATGAAAGATAAAAGCGTTTACATAAGTATAATAAAAATAATTTGTTAAAATATACAAGTAAGGAGTTTGCTATGGTGTACGATTGTATAATAGTTGGTTCAGGTCCGACAGGTATTTATAGTGCGGTTGAATTCATAAAGAAGGGCAATAATACTAAAGTTTTATTAATAGAAAAAGGTAAAGATATTTATCATAGAAGTAAGCCCATTCAACAAGGCTCAAAGACCATTGATTTTAAGAAATTACCAAGAGGTTATTCTATTACTACAGGCTTTGGAGGTTCAGGAGCTTACTCCGATGGAAAGTTTAATATTACAAGTGAGTTTGGAGGTTGGTTAACTGATTATTTAAGTGTTGGAGATGTTACAGATTTAATTAATTATGTTGATGATATCAATATTCAACATGGGGCAACTCAAATAATTACTGACCCTAGTAATCCTAAAGTAAAAGAAATAGAAAAAAGAGGTTATGCTGTTGGTTTAAAGTTATTAAAAGCTAGACTAAGACATTTAGGAACTGATGAAAACTTAAAAATATTAACATCTATTTTTGATTATTTAAAGCAACATATAGAGATGTTGTTTGATACTTCAGTGGCAGATTTAATAATTGAAGATAAAATAGTTAAAGGTGTGATAACTAGTACAGGTGAAAGATATTTAGCCAAGAAAGTTGTTTTAGCGGTTGGTCGTGAAGGAGCAAAATGGCTTAGTGGTATTTGTGAAAAGTATCATATTTCAATGAGTAATAATCAAGTAGATGTGGGAGTTAGAGTTGAAACAAGTAATATCATTATGGAAGAAATAAATGAAAATCTTTATGAAGGTAAGTTTGTTTATTTAACTAGTGTTGGTACTAGTGTTAGAACTTTCTGTTCTAATCCTTCTGGGCATGTTGTTTTAGAAGATTATGATGATTTAAAATTAGTTAATGGACATGCTTATGCTAATAGTAAATTAGGTTCAACTAATACTAATTTTGCTTTATTAGTTAGTCATAAGTTTTCTGAACCATTTAATAAGCCAAATGATTATGCATTTAATATCGGAAAATTAGCAAATGAATTATCAGTTGGCAGTGTTATTGTGCAAAAATATGGTGATTTATTAAAGGGAAGAAGGACCACTTATAAAAGATTAGATGAAGGCTTTATTACTCCAACTTTAAAAGAAGCAGTTCCTGGTGATTTATCTTTAGTTTTACCTTATAAGACTTTAAAAAGTATTATTGAAATGATAGAGGCTTTAAACTTTGTCACGCCTGGTATTGCTACTGAACATACTTTATTATATGGAGTGGAAACGAAGTTTTATTCGGCTCGTCCAACGGTTAATAATTCTTTTGAATTAGTAGATATTAAAAACTTATATGTGGGAGGCGATGGAGCTGGTATTACTAGAAGTTTAGCTCAAGCAGGAGCCAATGGAGTTTATATTGCTAGACAAATATTAAAGGACTTAGACCATGAATAGAATTGTAATTGTTGGTAGCCAATGGGGTGATGAAGGAAAAGGAAAGATAACTGATTATTTAGCTAGTAAAGCTGATGTTGTAGTTAGATATCAAGGTGGTAATAATGCTGGACATACTGTTCAAATAAAAGAAAAAAAGTACTTCTTACATTTATTACCAAGTGGAGTATTAAGACCTAATGTTGTTAATATTTTAGCAAATGGAATGGTTATTAATCCTTTAGCATTTAAAGAAGAATTAGAAAATATTAATAAAAATGCTGTGATTTTTGTTTCTAATAGAGCCCATATAGTTTTACCTATTGAAATCTTTCTAGATGGTTCTAATGAGAGTAGAAAAACTAACAAGATAGGAACAACTAATCGGGGTATTGGTCCTACTTATGAAATGAAAGCTAGTCGTATTGGTTTAAGAGTGGTAGATTTTATTGACCCCAAAGAGTTTAAAAATTATTTAGATAGGTTATATGATTTAAAAGGCGAGGAGTTCTTAAAATTAGGTTTTTTAACTAGTAAAGAAGATTTATATAAAGAGTTATTACCTTATGCTCACTATTTGAAACCTTTTGTAACTGATAGTTCTTTATTACTAAATAAATTAATTCAAGAAAATAAAAAGGTTTTATTTGAAGGTGCTCAAGGAGTAATGTTATGTTTAGATCATGGAACTTATCCTTATGTTACTTCTTCTTCACCAACCGCGGCGTCTGTTCCTTTAAATACAGGTATTGCTCCTTGGTTAGTTGAAGGAAGCATCGGAGTTTGTAAAGCCTATACTACTAGAGTTGGTAATGGTCCTTTTCCTAGTGAAATACTATCAGAGTTAGCTAGTATTATTAGAGAAAAAGGTCATGAGTATGGAGTAACAACTAAAAGACCAAGAAGAATTGGTTGGTTAGATACTGTAGCTTTAAGGTATGCTAAAAATGTTTCAGGCTTATCTTATTTAGCTATTACTTTATTAGATGTTTTGAGTGGTTTAAAAGAAATAAAGGTTGTTAAATCTTATACTTTGAAAGGTGTTGAAATTGATTATGTTCCTGCCTCTTTAAATGATTTTCAAATGTGTAAACCTAATTATATTGTTATGAATGGTTGGCAAGAGAATATTGAAAATGTGCGGAGCTTTAAAGAATTACCAATAGAGGCTCAAGATTATTTAAAATTAATTGAAAAACTATCTAAGACACCTATTGCTATTTTTTCAGTTGGTCCGGCTCGAGAACAAACCATAACTTTAAAGGATATTTTTAATGATTAGCCGTTATTGTTCTCCTTTAATTGAAAAGTATTTTAGTGATCAACAAAGATATGATTATTTTTTAAAGGTTGAATTAGCAGTTATTAAAGCATATTATGAATTAGGTTTTATTTCTGAAACTGATTACAACAAATTAAATAAAGTGACTTTTGAATTAAATGATATTTATGAATATGAGAAAGAAACCAAGCATGATGTTATTGCTTTTATTAATGCTTGTACTAAAAACTTAGGAAATGAGGCTATTTGGTTTCATTATGGTTTGACATCTACTGATATTGTGGATTCGGCTAATGGTTTATTATTTAAAGATATTAACAAAGTCATAAATAATTCTATTGATAATTTAAAAGAAGTAGTAAAAGAGAAAGCTTTAAAATATAAAAACTTAATGTCTGTCAGTAGAACACATGGACAACATGCTGAACCAACAATTTGGGGCTTAAAGTTTCTTTTATGGTATGAAGATTTAAAACGAATTCAAGCTAATTTTAATTATTCAGCTCAAGAAGTTGAAGTTTGTAAAATAGCAGGAGCTGTGGGGAATTATACTTCTGTTCCTTTGGAAGTTGTTGATTTAGTTTCTAAAACTTTAGGACTATCTCCTGCTTATATTGTAACTCAAACTTTACAAAGAGATAGATATGCTTTACATTTTTCTAATATTAATATTTTAGCTAAAGAAATAGAGAAAATGGCTTTGACTATTAGAAGTTTAGCCAGAAGTGAAATAGCTGAGGTGAGTGAGGCTTTTTCTTTAAATCAAAAAGGTAGTTCAGCAATGCCTCATAAGAGAAACACTATTTCTTCGGAGAATGTAACAGGTTTAGCTAGACTTATTCAAGGTTATACTTTAGTAACATTTGAGAATATTCCTTTATGGGATGAAAGAGATATTTCCCATTCTTCGAGTGAAAGAATTGTTTTTTCCGATGCTTTTATTCTTTTAGATTATATTTTAGAAAGGTTTAGTAAAACAATTAAAGAATTAGTTGTTAATGAAGATAATATTAAGAAGAACTTGCATTTAGCCTATGATGTTATTTATACTCCAAGACTTTTAAAAGCTTTACTTAATAAAGGTTGGAGTCGGACTATATCTTATGATTATGCTCAGAAATTAGCTTTTGAGACTTATGAAAAGAAACTTTCTTTGAATGAACTTCAATTGAAAGTTGGAATTTTTGGTGCTGAGCCTTGGACTGAAAACATGAGAAAAGAACTTGAAGAGAAATTAAATATAAAAGGATACAACACATATGGTTTGACCGAAATGTGTGGTCCAGATGTTGGGGATGAATTTGAATATCAAGTTGGTCCT
>JAISJY010000074.1 GCA_031261365.1 Caryophanales bacterium
ACTCTATTGACTTTTCAGTTATTATTTCAATTTTTAATTGTTTCATTATACTAGTTGCATATAACATTATTTTCTTATCTTCTACATTTAAAATTAAATCTTTTGAAGCATTTTTAACATTTCCTAATTTTTTATACGGTAAGAAATATTGGGAAAAACTTTTAACTTCATTGGGTTGGAAAACTGTAAAATCTGGTTGATTATCAGTATATACCCCTGCCATTAATTCAATATAAGGACCATTATTATCGGTTAAAAAACTGTCCCAAATATGTCCAAAATCACCATTTCCCCAAGTCCATTGTTTTTTGCCGGGTGCATAATTGTGGTCAGCAATATGTAAGAAACCCGCTTGTTTTTTATAATCATAATTACCGAGAAAATCATACTCCGATTTGTATGCCATATAAGAAGTCGGAACAGGAATATTTTTATATCTGGAAATATCGGTGTTTTTATATTTTATTTTATAATACTCCCCATTTGCCAAAGGAAAATTAATAAAATCTTTCTTACCATGGTCAAAAACATAACTAACATCAGGTGGAAAAATAGATTTAGTATATTTATTAACTGACACTGCTGGATTAGCCCACCAAAGAAAAGACTGAGGCATATTAGTAGTATTATAAAGATTTACCTTTACTTCTAAATAAGCTTTATCACTATATAAATTATATTCAGCAGTCATTCTTGTACCATTTATTAAATCTCTATCACTAATAATTAAAGTAACTTTTTCTTTATTTTTCTTTACTATATATTCTACAGGCATAAAAGTTGTAGGTCGGTGGTGTTGAGGCCAATTAAACTCTATTCCTCCTGAAATCCAAGGTCCAGCTAAACCAACTAAAGCAGGTTTAATAACTTCATTAAAATAAATAAAATCATAATTATTAGTTTTATCTAAGGCTCTTTGAACACGACCTCCTAAAGATGTCATAACCATAATTTTTAAGTATTTGTTTTCTAAATAAACTACTTTATATTCTTTATTTACTTTCTCATTAGATATTTTATCAATTATTGGCAAAGGGTAAACTTTACCTGAAGAACCTTGATAAACTCTCTGTTCATAAAACATTGGATTTTTATTGTATTCTCCAACTTCATAAGTAGGTATTATTATGGTTTCTTCATAGATATCTAATTTATTCATAGCATTATTATAAATGGTTTTTTTATTTCTATAAAACAATTAGCCATTTTAGATAATTTTGTTAGATGTTTTTCAAGGTTTCAAGCAACTAATAAGACATTTTCGTTTGTATTATTTGTGGCATTTCATTTGTATTATTTGTGGTGTTTTTAATCTTTTGACTACCTCTATATTTTTATTAATAACTTATCAAAGAAAAGACAACTTCTTATTAACAAAGATAAATGAAGAAAACAACATATTTATTTAACATAATGCTCTCATTTCTCTCATAATCTCCTTATATATAGTCTCTTTTTATGATACAATTTTAATGTAGGTAAATAAAGGGGCTAGAAAAATGAAAAAAATAAAAATTAAAGTCCAAACAAATACAATACTAAGTGTCAAATGTGATATTTGTGGTATGGAAATAAAAGCCTATAATAGAATTTTTAAATGTCCGTTTTGTAGAGAACAATTTTATTTAGTTTTAGACAAGGAAAATGATAGTTATAAATTAATTAGATATGCAACAGAAGGCTTATCATTCTTAAACCAAAAGAATTGGGACAAAGCTAAAAACATTTTTAATAAGTTGTTAAAGGCTGACTTTGGTAGTTTTGCTAAAATCTTTGCTTACTTTGGTTTAATATCTGCCGAATATCAAGTTATCTATTTTAAAGATAATCTATTAGATGATAAAATGAAAACCAAAGACAATATGCCAAGTATTTATAAAAATAAACATTATTTAAAAGCCTTAGAACTCTCTAATGAAGATGAAAAAAGTTTTTTAGAAGAGTTTGCTGAAGGTATAGATTTGAAAGGAGAAAAATGAAGAAAAACATTACAAAAAAGATAAAATATATTGGAGTTTTTGATAAAGATATTGATTTATTTGAAGGTCAATTTGTTGTTAAAGAAGGCATTTCTTATAATTCATATTTAATATTAGATGAAAATATAACAATTATGGACACTGTTGATGTTAGAAAAGCAGACATTTGGTTAAATAGATTATTAGAAGAATTAGTAGACAAAAAACCTACCTATCTTGTTGTACAACATATGGAACCTGACCATTGTGGTTCTTTACTAGTTTTACTTAATAAGTTTCCCGATATTGTTGTTGTCGGTAATGATAAAACTCATAAATACATTTCACAATTCTTTCCTAACTTAAATTATCAAAGCAAAATTGTTAAAAATGGTGATAGTTTGTCTTTAGGTTTTCACACTCTTAATTTTATTTTTGCACCGATGGTTCACTGGCCTGAAGTCATGTTTTCTTATGAAACAAGTGAAAAATTACTATTTAGTGCCGATGCTTGGGGCAAGTTTGGTAATAATGAAAATGTTATTAATTGGGAAGACGAAGCTCGAAGATATTATTTTGGTATTGTTGGTAAATATGGTTTACAAGTCCAAAATGTTTTAAAGAAAGCTAAAACTTTAGAAATTAGTCAAATACTACCTTTGCATGGTCCTATTTTAGAAAATAATCTCTCTTACTATTTAGATTTATATAATACTTGGTCTTTATATAAAGCCGAAAAAGAAGGTCTATTAATAGTTTATACTTCTATTTATGGACACACTAAAAAAGCTGTTGATTTCCTAGTTGATAATTTAGATAAAAGAATAGATTATAAAGTAATAGATTTAGCTAGAAGTGATATTCATGAAGTAGTTTCACAAGCTTTTAAATATGAATCCATGATTATCGCGACCACCACTTATAATACTGAATTATTTCCCATATTTTCTTATTTCTTACATCTTTTAAAAGAAAGGAATTATCAAAATAGAAACATTGGTATCATTGAAAATGGAACTTGGAGTCCAAATATTATTAATAGAGTTCAAGAAGAGTTTACTAATAGTAAAAACATTTCTTATTATAAAAATAATGTTACAATTATTTCAGCTTTAAATGAAACAAGTCAAAATACTTTGCTTTTATTAGCTACTGAACTTAATAAAACTTATGCTCCTTTACAAACTAGTAAAAACAATATAGATGCTGCCACTTTGTTTTCTCTCAGTTATGGTTTATATGTTATAACTAGTCAAATTAATGGAGTTGATAATGGTTTAATTGTCAATACCGTTACCCAAGTTACCGATAGTCCTAAAAGAGTCGCGGTGACAATATCTAAAGCTAATTATAGTGAAGAAATAATTAGAAATACAGGTTTATTAAATGTTAATATTTTAACTACCAAAGCTCCTTTTGATATCTTTAAACAATTTGGTTTTCAGTCAGGTCGGCAAGTAAATAAGTTTAAAGACCAAAAAGAAATTAGAAGGACACCAAACGGTTTAATCGTTCTTAATGAAGCTATCAATGGAGTTTTAAGTTTAAAAGTTATTTCTTCTAGTGATTTAGGAACTCATACTATGTTTATATGTGATGTCAGTGAAGCCTATAAAATAAACGATGAACCTTCTGTTACTTATACCTACTATCAACAAAATATTAAACCTAAACCAGAAAGTAAAAATAAAGGGTGGGTTTGTACAGTATGTGGATTTATTTATGAAGGTGAAAACTTACCAGATGATTATATTTGCCCTTTATGTAAGCATGGTAAAGAAGTGTTTGAAAAGATAGTTTAGGAGGTTGTATGAAATACAGATGTTTAATTTGTGATTATGTTTATGATGAAGAAATAGAAGGAGTACCTTTTGCTGATTTACCAGCAGAATGGACTTGTCCAGAATGTGGAGTAGGTAAAGAAAACTTTGTTGAAGAATAATCTAAATAATGATTTAATAAAATGTTATAATTATAAAGGAGAACATTATGGATAAATTCGACATCGTTGCTTTTTTTGCTGGGACTTCTACTAATGCTTATAACTATTTTGGAGCTCATAAAATAACATTAAATGGGCAAAATGGGGTTGTTTTTAGAGTCTTTGCTCCTAATGCTAAAAATGTTCAATTAATAGGTAATTTTAATAATTGGGATGGGGGAAGACATTATATGTATCGCGAAGATAGTGGTATATTCTCTATCTTTGTTCCTAATATTTCTGATTATGAAGGTTATAAATACAAAATAGAGACCCAACAAAATACTTTTCTTGATAAATGTGACCCTTATGCTTTCTTTAGTGAATACCGACCTCAAACTGCTAGTAAGGTTTTTGATTTAGAAGGTTTTCCTTGGTTAGATTCTGATTATTTAAAAAGTAGAAATAAAGGTTTTAATCACCCTGTTAGTATTTATGAAGTTCATTTAGGTTCTTGGCAAAGGAAACCTAATAATGATTTTAATTCTTATGAGGAGTTAGCTCAGTCTTTAATTCCTTATGTTAAAGAAAAAGGCTTCACTCATATTGAATTATTACCGATACTAGAACATCCTTTTGATGGTTCATGGGGTTATTTATGTACGGGTTATTTTAATGCAACTTCAAGATATGGAAATCCTAAACAATTAATGCATTTTATTGATAAATGTCATCAAAATAATATTGGAGTTATTTTAGATTTTGTCCCTGTTCATTTTGTTAAAGATGATTTTGGTTTAAGACAATTTGATGGTAGTCAATTATATGAATCTGGTGATAGTCAATGGGGTAGTTCTCTCTTTGATTTAGGAAAAGAAACGGTCCGTTCCTTTTTAATATCAAGTGGTTGTTTTTGGTTAGATAAGTTTCAT
This sequence comes from Caryophanales bacterium, assembly GCA_031261365.1. Taxonomy (GTDB): domain Bacteria; phylum Bacillota_I; class Bacilli_A; order RFN20; family JAISJY01; genus JAISJY01. The sequence continues at coordinate 4,812 of JAISJY010000074.1, forward strand.
TTTGATGGTATTAGAGTTGATGCTGTCAGTAATATTATCTATTATCATGGTAATCCTCAAAATGGCATTAACTATGGTGGTTTAGATTTTATTAAAAGATTTAACCATTATTTAGCTTTAAATTACCCAACTGCCATGTTGATAGCTGAAGATAGTTCTTCTTTTTCAGCTGTTACTAAAGCAACTATTGATGGAGGTTTAGGTTTTGACTACAAATGGGATTTAGGTTGGATGAATGATACCTTAAAGTATTTTAAATTAGACCCTATTTACCGCAAGTTTCATCATCATCAATTAACCTTTTCTATGATGTATTTTTATTCTGAAAGGTTTTTATTGCCTTTAAGTCATGATGAAGTTGTCCATTTAAAAGGAAGTATAATCAATAAAATGTGGGGTAACTATGAAGATAAGTTCTCTCAAGCTAAATTATTATATGCTTATATGTTCGCTCATCCTGGCAAGAAATTAAACTTTATGGGAAATGAGTTTGCCTCTTTTGACGAATGGAATGAAGGTAGAGAATTACCGTGGAGTTTAAATAGTTTTCCAAAACATCAAGGATTTGAAAGGTTGTTTAGAGATTTAAATCTAACTTATAAATCACAAATCGCTTTATATAGAGATGATTATAATCCTGATAGTTTCTTTTGGATTGAAGCTAATAATGCTGACCAAAGTATTTATATTTTCGTTAGAGTTGTAGCTGATTCAAGATTAATTTGTCTTTTTAATATGACACCTATTCATTATGAAAATTATAATATTGGAGTTCCTTGGGCAGGAAGTTATAAAGAAATAATTAATACTCAAAAAGAAGTATATGGAGGTTATGGAGGTTGGAATGGTGAACTTTTACAAACATTTGATAGTTATCAACATCAACAAAGACAAGCATTGTCTTTAAGAATATCCGCTTTTAGTGGCATTATTTTAGCATGGGTACCAGGCATAAAAAAGAGAGGAAAATAGAATTATGGTTAATAATTTTTTTGCAGATAAAGAAATATTCAAACAAGTTTTTGAAAGAAGATTAATTGAAAAATATAGTAGAGGGGTAAACGATTCACATATTAGTGAAAAGTATGATGTTTTAGGCTCAATGGTTAGAGATTGGGCTTCTGTTCACTGGAAAACTAGTAAAGATATCACCAAAGAAAGAAAACAAAAAAGAGTTATTTATTTCTCTTTAGAGTTCTTAATTGGGCGTTTATTAGTTAATAATTTACAAAATTTAGGTATTTATGAAGTTGTTCAGCAAGGTTTAAAAGACTTAAATATTGATGTTCATGAATTAGAAAATAAAGAAAGTGATGCAGGTTTAGGCAATGGAGGTTTAGGAAGGTTAGCGGCTTGTTTTATGGATTCTATTGCTTCTTTAAATTATCCAGCCTTTGGTAATACTATTAGATATGAGTATGGCTTTTTTAAACAAAGAATTGTGGACGGCAAACAAATAGAAGTTCCTGACCAATGGTTAACTTTAGGTAATATTTGGGAAATTAGAAAGCCTAAGCATTCAGTTGAAGTTAAGTTTTATGGTCGAGTTGAATCTTTTTGGGACAATGGTAGAGTTCATTTTAATTGGGTAGAAGCCGAACATGTTAGAGCTGTCCCTTATGATGTTCCAATAGTTGGTTATAGAAATGATATTACTAATACTTTAAGATTATGGTCTGGTGAAGCTAGTGAAGAAGCCATTCCT
>JAISJY010000092.1 GCA_031261365.1 Caryophanales bacterium
TAATAATAAAACACCTTTGCCATCAAAAGTTGGGAATACTACGGCTAAAGCGGCTCTAGAGATGTTTTCTATTAATCTTAATTTTAAAGTACAACCTGTTAAAAAAGCCCCCGTTGAACCTGCTGAAATAACTCCATCAGCTATATTATCTTTAACAGCTGAAATTGCTCTTAACATTGAACTATCTTTCTTTCTTAAAACATCTAAAGCTCCTTCTTCCATTTCCATAACTTGACTACAGTTATAAATAGTTGCTAAACCTTTAAGTTCTTGTAACTCTTCTTCTTTTCCAAATACATGAAACTCAACATCTTTATTTTCTTTGATATATTTCTTTATACTTCTAACAACGATTTGACTTCCTAAGTCTAAACCCATTGTATCAATAGCGATTTTTGGCATATTTTTCTCCCTTTATAATTCTATCATAAATGATAGTCATTTGGGAAAAAGCCTTAATATATCTATTGTCTGTTAATTATGAAAAAAGGATAATAAAAGTTATTTAACTACTGCTATATAAACTGAAATATTAACAGGGACATAGTTAATAAATCTTTGATAAAAATATAACTCTACAGTTTTTTTGATAATAAAAACAGAATAATCTCTTTGATATCCTTTTGAATCAACAAGTATATTACAAGAAAATGTCTTTAGAGTTGGGTATGCTTTACTTGAAACTTTTATTTTATCTTTGTCAAAACTAATAACCTTTGCCTCAAAAGTTACCTTATCAACTTTACATTTATTTATAAAAGCATAAGCAGAGTTTGGTTCAATTATTTCAAAAGAATTAGAAACTATAGAAACCGGAAAGTCAATGTTATCTCTAGATGATTCATTAGGTTTAAAAGTCCTTCCTTCAACATTACCATAAACTACTCCTTCTTCACTAAATAAAAAATTAATACTATATGTCCTTTCATCTGACTCATAATATTTCACAATACTATTATTAGAAGTTAAGAACAAATGACTTCCAAAGGTGATTTCCTCATTTAACACATCAAGAATATTACCTGAAATTGTTTCAAAACCAGTGACAAAACCATAATGTACTTCACCTTTACTTAATATAAGAATGTTTGTTGTATATTCGCGGTCACTATCTTCAACAGAAAGAACTAATATTGCCATTATACAGTCTAACTTTAATAACTCATTCTCCTCTTTTTCAAAAAAAGGTGCTAAATCTTCTTCAAGTTCTATTTCAAACTTATAAGCAACTTCCACTTCTAAAGAAGAATATTCATGATCATTTGGCATTATATCATATAATTTTGTACAAGAAGTAAACGAAAACAATGACAAGACTAATAAACCAACAATGATATTTTTTTTCATATTTTTCTCCTTTGCTGTCTTTTAACAATTACAACTATTTTTTAAAAAGAAACATTTTTATAATTCTATAAAACTTTCGCCTTCGTCAATTTCAACAAAATCAAAAGTTGAGTATGGAGTATAAATATCTGGTCTAGTATAACAAATTAATTTTCCTGAAGACTGATATATTAAAAACTCAACATGATTTGAAGCAATAACATCTTTATCTATAGGTTCGCTACGGTAAAAAACAGGGACATCTGGTTCAAGTAAAGAAGGTAAAGTAAGATGTTGGTTCTCTAGTTCCCATTTTTCAAGATTTGGTTCATAAGTAAAAATAAAATTAAAATAGTTTGGTGTTTTCATTTCATCACTGAATGGTCCCTTTGTTGAAAACCACCACAATTCATCCGCTTTACTATCAAGAAAAAACTTAACTGCCTTAGGAGTAAGAAATAGATTTGGTATTTCTTGCATATATAAATCATAAGTAAATATCTTCCCATTAATTATATATTTATCGTTTCTTTCATATAAATAAGAAATATATGTTTTTTTATCCATTCCACCAAAAGAAAATATCTCATTTGAAAAAGACAATGAATTAAAGTTAGACCGTTTCTCCTTTATGTTAATAGTAGCCTCTTCTTTATAATCGTTTGCAAATCCAAAATAGTCTAATCTTTCATCATCTTTAAAAGCGTACTTAATATTATTACCAATGTGAGTAATAAAGTCACTCGATACTCCATGATATTCCTTAAATCTTTCGCTCAATAAATAATAATACTGCTCAGGAATTTGAATAATATAATAACAAGATGTCAGCAATAATGAAAAGATAACAAAAATCGGCAATAATAATACTTTGAAATAACAATTAACTTTTCGTGTCTTAAACATCAATAACCTCATTATTAAACTTCTAAAAGCCCCATTCAAAAATGGGGCAACCTATTTTGAAGTCATTCAACTCAACGAATAATAATCTCAACAATGGACTTATATTCATCTCAACCTCCTATATTATTCAAGAAACAATTCAACTTATCTTAATTATAAAACTATATATGTTTTTTGTCAATTATACTTTTATGAAAATGTTTTCAATAATCATCTCTATTTATCTATCAAATATTATTGTTGACAACTGTATCACCAAAGTGATATAATAGGTTTGTATTGAAAAGGAGTTCTACATTATAAAAACAAACTATATTCTATATCACGGCTCAGCAGAAGTCATTACAAAACCATTACTTAATAAAGGTAAATTAAATAATGATTATGGACAAGGTTTTTATTGTACTGAGAGTATAGAACTTGCTCGAGAATGGGCATGTACAAAAATCAATGATGGTCATGTTAATAAGTATTCACTAGATACCTCTAACCTTTCAATTTTACATTTATCAAAATATAATATTCTTAATTGGATTACCTTATTATTAAAAAACCGTTCATTTGTTATTTCAAATCAACTTGCTAAACAAGCCAAAGAATATCTTATTAATAATTTTTCAATAGATACCTCAACCATAGATGTGATTATCGGTTACCGAGCTGATGATTCATATTTTTCATTTGCTGAAGACTTTATCAATAATACTATTTCCTTAAAACAACTTTCCAAAGCTATGTATCTCGGTAAACTAGGTGAACAAGTTGCCCTTATGAGCGATAAAAGTATCAATACTTTACAGTTTATAGAAAGTAATACAGTTTCACATCAAGAATACTACCAAAAGCGTCAAATCAGAGACCTTAAAGCTCGGCAAGAATATGCTAACAAAGACAACACTAATACTATAAATGACCTTTTTATTTTAGATATTTTAAGAAAGAAAATAAAAAACAATGATACACGCCTACAATGAATTATATCTAAATAAAGCAATGCACACTTTAGGCGATATGTTTCAATATGCTATTTGTAACTGTCGCTACAAAGGTAATGAGGTTCTTGACCTTTTTATTAATACTAAAATTGCTGTATTCTTTGAAAGTGGTGACCCTAAATATGTGGCTGGTTGTTCTGGACAAGAATTATTCTGTGATATTTTAAAGAAAGCAAATAAGCCCTACCCACCTGCTACACTTAGATTTTTTCTTAACAAAACACCTGAATATTGGTGTGGTTGGATTCTTGCTTATTATCAATGGTTTTATAATACTTCTTTTAAAGAAATACAACAAAAACTAAAGTATAATGAACTTTATGAATTATACCCAACTCTTCATGAAGTAGATATGACTAAAGCCATAGAAGTTATAAGAAAACGAATCTCTATACCTACTAAGTTACAAACATTCCGCAAATCAAAAGGTCTTAGTCAAGCCCAACTTGCTTTACTTTCAGGAGTATCACTCCGCTCCATTCAAATGTATGAGCAACGCTTTAAAGATATTAACAAAGCCAGTGGTGATACCCTTAGAGCTCTTGCTAAAATATTATTATGTTCAATAGAAGAAATATTTGAATAAAGTTATTCCACCGCTTTCAAGGAATTAGCCATTGATATTTTATTAATCTTTTTTATCATTAATAAACCACTTATAATTGTAAATATTAAAATTAAAGCTAAAGAAAAAACAAAAACCAAAGGATGTAAATTGAAATCTAAAGGTGTTCCATTATCATTCATCATCGCGACTATTAACTTTAATAATAACATTCCTAAACCTACCCCAAAAACAATACCAATACTTGCTAAAACTGCTTCCTCTCGATATAAGTAGCCAATAACTTCTTTTTTTGTATAACCTAATACTTTCAAAGTTGCTATTTCTTTTTCTCTTTCATCTATTAAAGCATTGATTAAACTATAAATAACTAAAACACATAATAAAACCGAGAAAAGAATAAGAACTAAAACAATACCATATAATATACCTTCAGAACCTAATAAATTAAACTCAAACCAACTATTCTTTTTATGAAACATTAAATCAATACTTCTTTTTAAACCAACAGCTAAAAACATAATAGAAGTAGCCCCTGCTAAGCCAACAATTGTTAATAAAGAGTTTTTAACAAATCTAAACATATTCTTAAACATTGATTTAGTTTTAAACTTTAATCTTTTCCATAACCAAGGTATTTTCTCTAAAATAATTCTTTTGCCAGGCTTTGGGCTAACAGGTCTAAGCATTAAATAAGGTCTTTCTCTTAGTATCTTATTAACTGAAAATAAAGTAGTTAATAAAATAATAACAACTAAACCTGCTAAAGCGGCTATGGCAATAAAATAATAGAACCCATATAATAAATCAGGTAAATTAAATGCTCCTTTATAAGCACCCCAAATTAAAAGAGGAAAACTTCTAAACCCAACTAAAGCCCCAGATACTCCCCCTATTAAAGAAGGCAAAGAAACATATAAAATATACTTATTTCTAATTCTAGTATTGGAGAAACCTAAAGACTTTAAAGTTCCAATTAATAATCTTTCTTTATCAACCATCTTGCCCATCGTTGAAAGAATAACAAACAAAGTAATCAAGAAAAATATCACAGGAAATACTACTCCTAAAACTCCAATACTTTTAGCTGATTTACTAAAAACCATATATGTTTCATTTTCAAAAAGAGATAATACTGTATAGTTGTTATTCAAAATCTTTAACTTGTCTTGTATTTTAAGAATTGTTTTTTCATAACTGTTTGAATATCTATTCCCATTAGTATGAACATAAATATATAATTCATTAATCGGTAACATTTTAACTATTTCATTAACAGAAGCTATATCAAGATAATAAATACAAACAATGTTTTCTTGTTTCATTTCTTCTAAGTTGTTTTTCAATAAATATAAAGGATTATAATAAGTACCTGAAACATTAAAAACAGGTTGATAATTACTTTTACTCCCTAAAGGCTCTAAAAGAGAAGATAAATCATTATCAGTTATATATTGTTCTAGTTCTATATCACTCATATTAAAAGCATTTCCACCTATTATTTGTCGAGCTAGATTCCAATATATCATTTGCAAATCAAGAAAAGTTTGATTATCTTTAAACCGAGCATAATGTTCATCAATTAGTATTTGACCTTCACTTAAAGGTGATAATCCAAACTCAACAAAATCAAAAATATAAAATCTAACAGAAGCTTTTTCACTTATTTTTTGTTGATATAAACTAACTTTCAAGGTTCTAGAAATGTCTTTATCCGCTGTAAATATATCATATATTTGATTATCACTTAAACCTTCATTATTGATTAATTGAATATCAGGAGTATGTTCTTTTTCATAAGTAGTATTCATAGAATCTGTCATATTCAAAGAAGTAGCAGTAATACCCGCGATAAAAGTTATAGAAACAAAAACAATTAATAAGATTGAAAAGAACCTTGATAAATGACTAGTAAATTGTCTTTGTAATATTTTATTATATGTTTTCACCAAACTATGTCCTCAATATCTAAAGGCTCATCTATATATTCTTGATGAGCAACACTCCCATTATGTAAAGTTATGACATGGTCAGCTATTTGTTTTAAGGCTTGGTTATGAGTAACAATAATTAAAGTTTTATGATATGTTTTGCAAGTATCTTTTAAGAGTTTTAAAACACTAATACCACTTTCAAAATCTAAGGCTCCTGTTGGTTCATCACATAATAAAATATCAGGGTTTTTAGCAATAGCTCGAGCAATAGCCACTCTTTGTTGTTCTCCTCCTGATAATTGACTTGGAAAATTGTTTTTTCTTTCTTTTAAACCAACTTTATCTAATGTATCACTAGGATTTAAAGACTTATTAGTATTCACTTCACTTGCTAATTCAACATTCTCTAAAGCTGTTAAATTAGGCATTAAATTATAAAATTGAAAAACAAAACCAATATCATTTCTCCGATAATTTGTTAATTCTTTTTGACTGAAATGTGAAATATCTATTTCGTTAACAATAACAGCCCCATCATCTGGAGAATCCATCCCTCCTAGTATATTTAAAATAGTTGTTTTACCACTACCTGAAGGTCCTAATATTAAACAAAACTCTCCATCATTAATAACAAAACTTAAATTATTACAAGCATTTATATTGGTACTACCAACTTTAAAGGTTCTCCTTACTTTTCTGAATTCTATTAATACTCTACTCATCTCAACCTCCTTCTATATTATTAATAATAACACACTTTAGACAAACTTTTTATCTTAATAAAAACTTTAACTACTATTTTAAAATATGTCAATATTATTAAACAGGAGGTATGTTATGGAAGTACTTGCTTATAGAGATAGAACACCTTTAAAATCATCTAAAGTTGTCAGCATTATGTTATATTTTTTTGTTTTATTATTTATTGTAGGTGGAATAGTAATTTTTTATTTTGCTCAAAGTATTCCTTCACTTGTTTATTCTGGCTATTTATTTATTGGCTTTGCTGTCTTCTTTTTCTTATTTGCTTTATTTCTTACAATTTCTACTAAAAATAATTTTAAAGGACCAGATGAACTTATTTCTTATGATGTTAAGACAGGAACTTTATTAATGAATGCCAAAGAAAAATTAAGAGTGAAAGAAAACATTAAAGATTTAACAAACACTGTTACTAGACTAGCAAGGTCAAAATATGGTAACTATTCCTTCGGTTCTTTGTTTTTAGAGTTTGGTAAAAGAAGATATACCTTTTTCTTTGTTAAAAATCTTCATGAAGTCTCAACTCAACTCTTAATATTAAAAGATAGAATAACCCATTAATTTTTCTTTAATAAATAATCAAATAATAACTTAATATCTTGACTACTTAAAAATGGGTACAAAGTATCAAGTTTCAAATCTTCTAATTCTCCATTAAGAACCTTTTCAACAACATTATGCAAAACCTTTTCAGAAACAAAAGGGGCTAAAGTTGTAATGTTTTTCTTTTCTTGAATACTTTTTAAAAAGATTTTATCACAGTCCTCTTCTTCTAAAAAAGGCATTACATATTCTAAAGGAATGTTTTCATAATCTTTTTCTCCCTTTATTATTGCTTCACTTATTTGATGTAATTGTTCATCTTCCATAAATGGTAGCATTGTGATAATTTTACTTAATTCTTTTTTTAATTCATCAGTCTTAATATTCCAAGTTTCCTGACTATCTTTTTCTAAGGTTGGGTCATCAATTTCTTTAAAATATTCTTCACCATCAATAGTAACTTTTACTAATTTTTTCATTGTTTTTCTCCTCTATACAATAGTTTTTGTTCAGAAACAGATAAATACTTTGCTAATTTACTTTTATCATAAGGCAATATTCCACTATTAATTGCTTTTATAATTCTAATTCTTTCTAAAGGTCCAAATTGATAAATCACTTCCGAAATATCTACTTTTAACTTTTGATTTAAAATAGAACTAATAATAAACTCTCGGCTATGACCATTAAAAATATTTAACTTATCAATTTCAACTAAATCATCTAAACACAATATCTCATCAATTGATTTATTAAATAATTTAGAAAGTTCAATAATCAAATCAATTCCTGGTATGGCTAAACCTCTTTCCCATTTTGAAATTGCTTGTCTTGAGATAAATAATTTATTAGCCAAATCATCTTGAGACATTTGATTATCTTCTCTTAACTTAACAATTTTCAAACCTATTTGAGTAACATCAAGCATTTCTTTCTCCGTTCATAGTAAAATTATAAAGATTATAAAAGAATAAACAAGCAACTAATAGTTGCAATTAATTACTTGCCAAATACTTTTTTATTTCCTCAACTTTATCTAATCTTTCCCAAGTAAACTCTTCATTAACTCGGCAAAAATGTGAAAAAGAGGCGGTTCTTTTAAAGATAGGTTTCTTTAAATCTAATTGAACAACAATGCAAGAAGGTCTTAAATCAAAAAGTTTATTTATTAATTCAATATATTGATTTTCTTTTAATTTCCCTGTCCCAAAATCATCAACACTTATTGATAAAGGTTCAGGTTTACCAATAGCATAAGAAACTTCTATTTCTATCTTTTCAGCTAGTTTAGTTGCCACTATATTCTTAGCAATATACCGCAACATATAGGCAGCACTTCGATCAACTTTACTACAGTCCTTACCTGAAAAAGCACCACCTCCATGATGAGCAACTCCTCCATAAGTATCTACTATTATTTTTCTTCCTGTTAAACCTGTATCAGATTCTGGACCACCTTTAATAAACTTTCCACTTGGATTTATAATGGCTTTATAGTCAGCATTTAAACCATATTCTTCAACTATAACTTTATCTAAAATATTCTTTTTAATATAAGAAAGAAAATCAGCATATTCTTTTCCTTGAATATCATCATGTTGAACACTTATTAAAGCTGTGTGTACTGTATAAGGTTTACTTGAATAATCAACCGTGACTTGAGACTTCATATCAGGTCGAGCATGTTTAAATTGACCATTTCTAAATTGTTTAGTTGCCTCATGCATTATTTCATTAGCTAAAACAAAAGGTAAAGGTAAATATTCTTTGGTTTCATTACAAGCATAACCAAACATAATACCTTGATCACCTGCTCCTTGTTCTTTTTTAAAAACAGCTTGAGAAATATCACTGCTTTGAGGTTTTATAATTAGTTTTATTTCTACTTCTGGGTAAAACCCAAACTCTTTTTTAGTATAACCCACCTCCTTAATTACATTTCTAGCAATTTCCTTAATATCTGGTAATTGATTTTCTGGAATATTAGTTTCTCCTGAAATAATTAATAAATCTTTAGTTGCTAAACAATCGATCGCGGCTGTGGCATTTTCATTGATAGTCAAAAGAGCATCCACTACCGCATCACTGATAATATCACAAATTTTATCTGGGTGACCTGGTGAAACAGATTCACTAGTAAATAATTTAGTATATGCCATACCTACCTCCTATAAAAAAATCTTCCCATGAAGGAAGACATTACTATTCTAACCTTCACATTGTTCGGCGATTTTGCCGCTTGGTTAAGCACTTTGAATAAACAAGTTGCTACTGGGTATGAGTCCTTCTCTACCAGTTCTTAATATGAGTACCTATTACTAGGCATATATATTATCGCATTTTCTTAATTGACTGTCAATATAAAAAGTTATCTAATTTTCAATAAATTAAGTTCATCTTTTTGCTCTTGACTTATTCTTCTAGATTCTCTGATTTTTTGAATGGCTTTATTATGAATCCAAGGAGTAAAAGTTTTTAATTTAAGTTCTTGCAATACTTGTGAATAATTAGCAACAGCTGAATCTGCTAAAGCCCATGCCACCACCATTTGTGAATAATATTCTTTAGAGGGAATACCTTTTAAATATGTTATAGCTTGACTAACTGTTTCTTTTTTTCGAGCATAAAGTTGAATAATAGCTAAGCCAAATATTCTTTGTTTTAAATAATTACTATCTTTTTGAAAATCAAGATAGTGTTCAATAGTTTCTTTAGGGTGTTTAAGCATTACTTTAGGAAACAAAATACAATCAGTTTGAGCCCAATCATCCATTAAAGGAATTAACTTATCAATATAATAAAAAGTATCATTTAAAGATAACTTAGCTTCATTAATAACAAAACCATAAAGCATAATATCTTCAAACATATCTAGTCTTGCATCCTTTAAATATTCTTGATAACCTTCTTTAACTATTTCTTTGGCTAACTTTCTAAGGTTGGGAATTGTTACTCCTAAGATTTTATATTTACTAGCAGGTGATAATCTTTTTGAAAATAAAGCAGTCTTTTCACTAGCTAATGATTCTAACTTTTCATTAATGATTTCTTGTTTCATTCAATAGTAAAATCCCCACTTTTAAAATTACAATAATATCTCCCTTTAGTTGCAGTAAACTTTAAAACACAATAATCAGGGTCAGTAACACCACCTTTATAAAACATAGTATCCGTTGGTTTCCAAATAGAGTTCTTACTTTCTTGGTCTTGTAAAACTTCCATTGTCCCTTTTAACATAACACCTTTGTAACTATACATAAGTTTATTATAAAAATAAAGACAAGCCTTAGGATTATCTTGATATTGTTTTACTCTTTGACTAGAGGTATTTGTTGTAAAGTAAAAAACTTTAATTCCCTCTCTTTTTCTGGGGGCTAACATAGCTTTAGTGTTAGGAAACCCTTCTTTATCAATAGAACTGATTAAAGCATTACTTGCCTTATCTATAACAACACTTATCACTTTGGTATCTAGCATATAAAACTCCTTTGAATTATTCTATATCTTTATTAAGTGAAAGTAAATGTATAGTTATCAATTTAAAACAGAAAAAGCATCTCCGTCTTATAAAATCAACAATTACGAAATCTTTTTATTAACATTTACGAAATATTTTCATTGACAATTACGAAATATTTTTATTGACAATTACGAAATTTTAATGATATAATTCTTTTAGAGGAAATATGGAAAAATATATAAATAGGCTAATTGATAATGAAATTAAAATATTACTAAAAGGAATTGGGGCTGTTTGTATTGAAGGTCCAAAGTTTTGTGGTAAAACAATGACTTGTGAACAATATGCTAAAACCAAGATATTTTTACACGATACTGATAAAAGAGAAAGTTATGAAAAATTACTTAAAATACAGCCTTCCTTAATTTTAGAAGGTGAAAAACCTTTATTAATAGATGAATGGCAAGACTTTCCTATTATTTGGGACACCGTGAGAACTGCCATAGATAGAGGTTCTTTAAAAGGTGATTTTCTCTTGACAGGTTCTTCTTCTAATGATAAAGTAGCTGTTTTACATAGTGGAGCAGGGAGAATTGCCAAACTAAGAATGCGACCAATGAGTTTATGGGAATCTGGTAATTCAAATGGTGCTGTTTCTCTCAAAGAATTATTTAATAATGATAATTATCAAGTTTCTAATAAATCAACCTTATCATTTGTTAATTATATTTCTCTAATCGTTAAAGGCGGTTGGCCTGCTTATCTTGATTATGATGTTGAATTAGCTTCTAAATTATTAAATCATTATGTTAATGACCTCTATTCATTATCAGTTTTTAAGAAAAATAAAAGTCCTCAAAAAAAAGCAATTCTTAATTCTTTAGTTAGGTCACTAGCCAGAAACATTTTAACTAAATCAACCTTTGAAACAATAGTTGCCGATTTATCTAATGATAAAATTAATCTAACTAATAGAATGGTAGAAAACTATTATTACAAACTAAAACAAGCCTTTATTATTGAAGAAGTAGAAGCTTGGAACCCTCATTTAAGAAGTAGAAGTAGATTAAGGTCTATCCCAAAAAAGAACTTCTGTGACCCTTCTATAGCTTGTGGAGCTTTAAGAGCTGGAGAAGACTATTTAAAAAAAGATATTAATTATTTAGGCTTTTTATTTGAATCATTAGTTATTAGAGATTTAAGAGTATATGCTGATACTTTAGATGGTGATGTTTTCTATTATGGAGATGCCACCAATTTAGATATTGACGCGATTATTCAATTAAAAGATGGAAGATGGGGCTGTATTCAAGTTAAAATGGGTGAAAAATTAATAGACGAAGGAGTAAAAGAAATAAACCTTTTACTAAATAAAATTGATTATTCTAAAACACCAAAACCTTCATTTTGTGCTGTTATAACTGCAACCGAATATGCTTATAAAAGACCAGACGGCATTTTTGTTATACCGCTTGGGTCCTTAAAAAATTAATAAAACAATTACGAAATCTAACTTAATTATCTTAAGCTTCTTCATCAATTAACATCTTTTTAACTAAAGCATCAAGAACAAAATCAACATTAGTATTTTCAACTTGACAAGTTCCAACTTGATGATGTCCCCCACCACCATATTGCAACATTAAAGCACCAACATTAGTCTTACATGTTCTATTCAAAATAGAATAACCAACCGCGAATGAACAATTCATTGCTACTCCATCCACTTTTCTCCCATCAACTAACCATATTGAAATATTTTGTTCAGGGTATAATGAATAAATATAAAATCTATTTCCTGTATATATTTGTTCAACACCTCTTAAATCAGTAACAATAACATTTCCTTCAATTCTAGTATGTTTTTCTATCATAGCTTTAAACAACCTTGTTTGTTCGTTGTATAATTCTATTCTTTCAGCTACATCAACATCTTTTAATATTTCAGAAATCTCTTTGGTTTGTAAATCTATCATTAACTTTTCCATTAATTGATAATTAGGTATTCTAAAGTTTCTAAATCTTCCTAAACCTGTTCTAGGATCCATAATAAAACCTAATAAAACCCAGCCTTTAGGATTTAAAACTTCTTCTCTCGTTAAATTACCAGAATCTACTCTATCAACATATTTAATCATCTCTTCAAAATGAGGAAACTTCTTTTTACCACCATAATATTCATAAACAATTCGAGCACAACTTGGAGTAATTTCTCTTTTTCCAGGAATATCTTTCATATCACCTAGTCTTATTTCCTCACTAGAATGATGGTCAAACCATAAACCTGCTCCCTCTACATAAGGAATATTTGCTAAAACATCATTCCCATTAGCCAAAATTATGCCATCTTGAATATCTTTAGGATGAACAAACTTAACCCCATCTTCAATTAATCCTAGTTCTTTTAAAATAGTTCCACAGGCAAGACCGTCAAAATCACTTCTAGTTAGTAATCTCATTATATATCTCCTTTATACTTTTATATTATTGCTTACTTTTTTTTGAATGCTAGAAAAAAATATTTCATTCTTTGTTTATTATTTTCTTAGCCTTATGAATTATCTCATCCATCCACTTCTCATCTTCATTTAATAATTTCAAATCACTTTCACTAAGACCTCTTTTATTTATTAAGTCTTCTCGATATTTAATTGTTAATTCTAAAGATTTCTTTTTTCTCCATTTTCTTATTCCTGCTTCATTACCACTTAATAATATTTCAGGTACTTTATCTCCATCAATAACTCGAGGAAAAGTATATTGAGGGTATTCTAATAAGTTATCTTCAAAAGATTCACTAACAGAGCTTTCATCATTAATAACACCTTTAATTAATCTACTTAAAGAATCCACAATTGCCATTGCTGGTATCTCACCACCTGTTAAAATATAATCACCAATACTAATAAACTCATCAATATATTTAAAAAACCTTTCATCAATACCTTCATAATGCCCGCATATAAGAATTAAATGTTCTATTTTTAATAATTCTTTAGCTTTATTTTGATTATATGTTTTCCCTCTGGGAGATAATAAAACCACATGACTGTTTTCTTTTTTTAGATAATTTAAAGCCTTTAAAAGAGGTTGAACTTTCATTAATAAGCCTGGTCCTCCTCCAAAAATATAATCATCTACTCTTTTGTTTTTATCATTAGAAAAATCTCTAATATTTATGATATTAACTTGAAGTTTATTATTTGTTATTGCCCGACCAATTATTGATGTTTGTAAAAAGTCTTCAAACATTTTAGGAAATAAAGTTAAAATATCAATTATCATAATCTATTATTTGTATTCTCTTTTCTTTTAAATCAACTTTAATAATCCAAGCCTCAACAAAAGGTATTAAGACATCTTTATTTAAAGTTTTAATCCTTAAAATATCTTGTTTAGGATACCTCATAACCTCACTTACAATTCCTATTTCTTTTTGATTAAATACTAAACAACCAACTAAATCTTGAAAATAATATTCATCTTTTAATTGTTGTCTTTCTTTTTCTTCAATATAAAGAAAACTATTGCTATATTTCTTAACCTCTTCAGGTGTTTGTAATTCTTTAAACTTAATTAATAAAAAATCTTGATATTTATTAACTAAGTCAATAGTTAGTTCAACATCAAGAGATTTAATAACTAAAACATTTCCTTTTTGAAACCGTTGGTCAACAAAGTCTGTTAGTACACTTACTTTTGCTTGTCCTTTAACTCCATACGAAGTAAGTAATTTACCGACTTGAACTAAACTCATACCTTTTCGTCAAACTTAACAAAAACATGTTTGCTTTCTATCTTCGCTCCAATTCTTACCACTTCTCTAATATCATTAGCAACTGAACCTTTCATCCCAATTAGTTTTCCTATCTCACTACTTGGACCGGTTACAAAAATCGTGATATTCTTTTTAGAATCAGTATTACTAGTAATATTAATGTCCTCAATATTACTTACTAGAGGAGTGATAATATCTAAAATCATTTTCTCATAGTTCATAAAACTATGCCTTCTTTACTTTTTTTTCTTCTGCTAGTTGCTTTAATATTCCAGCCTTTGATAATATTGTATGAACTGTTTGAGTTGGTTGAGCTCCTTGATTTAGCCAATAAACTACTCTTTCAGTATTAATCTTGACTTGTTCAGTTACTTTTTTCAAAGGTTCATAATTACCAATTTCTTCTATAAATCTGCCATCTCTTGGACTTCTTGAATCAGATACAACTATTCTATAAGTTGATAAATGAGTTCTGCCTGTTCTTCTTAATCTAATCTTTACCATATTTTACCTCCTCTAATATCATACTAGAAAGCAATAGGGCTGTCAAGTGTTTTTAATTGACAGAGTGTTTTCTGTCTTTTAGCCGAAATAACCATATAAAGAGATATTAAAACAGAAACAATACCTAGAACAATACCTACATAATCAAAATAAAATATAGGTTTAATACCATTATGACCTAAAACTGCCATTTGAACTAAGACTAAACCAAACAAAGAAGAAATCAAACTTGTTAATTTTAAAGCTTGTAAAATAGGCTGTTTCTCTTTTTTTCTAGCTAAATAACCAAAGATAGCAACTAATATTTCAATTCCTGTGATTACCCCAATACCAATAACCATAATTGTTGTAAAAATGAACTTACTATAACCGTTGATAATAACATTTATACTACCTATAATATAAGAAAGACTTGCTAATAACATAATAAATCCCATTAATTGATAATAATGATATTCGTTTTTCTTTGTTCTTTGACTATAACCTTTAACTGCTATTATTTTGGTTAAGAATAAACCAATATTATAAAAACCACTAACCACAAACAATATAGAAGAACTAATAAACCCCAATAAAATCTTTCCTAGTCCCATCATAACATTAACAAACATTGATATTTTAGTAAAAAGAATTGTTCTATTATAGATTTGCTCTTTATTACAAAGCCATTTCCATATTCTTAACACAATTATAACTCTCTTAAAATAGTATCATTTTCACTTATCTGTTGATATTGAACTTCAAATGTTTTACTTTTCTTTTCTGATTTAATTACTCTATAAATTGCCAAAGCAGATATGAAAGAACCACCAATATCTAATAAAATATCTTTCATTGTATCGATTAAAGCTTCATGACCTATTAAAACTGTCCCATCACTAGCAATATATCTTTGCATATTTGTTCCAAAAATACTATCACCACTAAACTCAAATACTTCCCATAACATCCCTAATAAAGCTGATAAACTAAAAGCAAATAAACATAATTTAAAAGGAGATAATTTATTACCTTCTCTTAAAAGAACTACACTAACATAAACAAATATCACTCCACCACCCGCATGTAAGATGCTGTCCCAAATAGGAACTAAATTATAAACATCCATTAATTCACCTAAGAACAATGCTGAGAAAATATATAACATCACATAGTACCTCATAAAAAGAGGTAACTTAAATCCTTTAACTATCTTTTCAACTATCTTTGGCAAAAACAAAGCACATATACCCACTACACAAATTAAAAGTTCTAAAACAGGAGTTGCCCCACCACTATTTAAAATACTATCTGCTTGAACTTGCCCTAAAATCAATTGAAAAGTAATTGCCATAAACTTCGCGGTATATAAAGCAACAAAGCCAACATTAAGAATTAAATAAGTTATTTTTAAAATCTTTTCTTTCATAGTAACCTCTTATAATGGCAAATCTCTTTGATTAAAGACGAAAACACCACCAACATAAGCGACCGCTCCAATTACTAATAAAATGATAAAGTTTAAAATAAAGGCTGTACCATTCCCCATTAAAGCTGTCGGATTAAAAAATGTACTAGGTGTAAAATATTTAAGCCAACTTAAATCTGTATTAAACATTGCCACCATTGGAAGTAAAATAAAGGCTCCAACAATTCCTCCTCCAAGAGCTGTAGCATGTTTTGATAAATTAAACAAAGATGAAAAGAAAAAAGTAATTCCAGAAAACAAAACTCCTAAAAAGAATAAACCATAGTTAAGTTTAATAATAGTGAATACTCCATTTCCATCAATTCCAAACCTTGAAGTTGCAGCCGCGATTATATGAGTTAAAGCGGTTAAAGTAAACATGATAAATAAAGATGAAATAAAATATACTGCTTGAGTAATCGCTACCTTTTTTCTAGTGTTTGGTGTTGATAAAATATATGCCATTGAACCACTATCAACTTTACTTGCAATAAGTTTTGTCCCTGTTGTTATAACATATATTGCCATTAATAATGAGGGAAAGATATTATAGTAAGCTAACCCTGTAGCCGAAATCGGAGCATTTCCTGCAATGCCAAATAAAAGTAGCATTTGAACTCCTGTGTAAATCAGTAACGAAACCCAATTTTCTTTAATTGTTTGTTTTAATAATGTTTTATTCATATTTCCTCCTTGTTTTTTTTATAAATATCATTAAATGCATCTCTTAATGTCAATGGCTTATAAGTTAAAAACTTAACATCCAATGAACTTAATACCTCAAAAAGTTTATTTAATTTCTCTTTTGAAACTTTAACAAGCACTTGATTATAAGCCTCTTGGGTACTTATTATTTCAAATTTCTTCATTAAAAACTTTTGATAATCTTCTTTCTTATTAAACTCTATTTTGTATTCTTTAATTGCTTCCATACCTCTTATTTCATTCATATCAATGATATCTAGAATATGTCCTTCTTTAATAACTGCCACTTTATCACAAGTATGTTCCATTTCATCAAAGATATGTGAACTCATAAAGATAGTTTTACCTTTGGCTTTCTCTTGCATAATCATTTCACTAAAAGCCTTTTGCATTAAAGGATCTAAGCCTGTTGTTGGCTCATCAAATATGAGTATTTCTTTGTCTTCCATAAAGGCTACCACAATCGCGGATTTCTGTTTCATTCCCTTACTCATTCTCTTTAAAGTTGCTCGAGCATCAAGATGTAATTTATCAGCAATTTCATGAGCTTTTAAAAGGTCTTTTTCTTTTAAATATTCAGCTTGTAATTTAAAGAACTCATTTCCTGTTTTAACACTTGGAAAAGCAATTTCTCCAGGAATGTAACTAACATCTTTCTTTATTTCAGCACTATCAAACCAATAATTCTTTCCATTAATAGTAACATTGCCCTTATCTGCCTTTAAAAACCCCATTAAATGTCTAATTAAAGTTGTTTTACCTGCTCCATTAATGCCTACCAAACCAAAGACTTCACCTTTTTCAACTTTTAAACTAACATTAAATAAACCTCTACCATTACCATAATCTTTACTTAAATTATCAACATCAATAATTACACTCATTGCCTTTCCTCCTTTTCATAAAACTTCATAAAGTAATTCTCAAGAGTGAACTTTCTTTCACTAAAATCAGTAATATTATGTTGGCTTAATTCTAGAATGAAATCATTAATTTTACTATCATGTATAGCATATTCCCGCTTAACCCTATCCACTGTTGACACATAGATTTTATTTTGATTATGTCTTATTTCATCTGTTCTAACAGACGCGACTAATTTCCCATCTTTAATAATGATAATTCGATCACATATAGCATCTACTTCACTAAAAATATGGCTTGATAAGAGAATTATTTTGCCTCTTTCTTTTTCTTTTTTTAAAAAAGTAATAAAGCGTTCCTGCATAACAGGGTCTAAAGCACTAGTAGGTTCATCTAAAATTAAGATTTCAGGGTCATGAGCTAAAGCTGTCACCAAAGCTAATTTTCTTTTATTTCCTAAACTCATCCTTTTGGTTTTACCTCTTAAATCAAGTTCAAATATTTTACATAATTCTTCTACATATTCTTTATTCTTACAAGCTCTAAGTCCACTCATCATCATTATAAATTGGTCTCCTGTTAGATTTTCAGGTAAAGCAATTTCACCAGGCAAATAACCAACACTCAACATAATTTGAGAAGCATCTTCTTTACATCTTAAACCTTTAATAAAACACTGCCCTTCATCAGCTTTACAAAACCCCATCAAATGCCGAATAGTTGTTGTCTTACCCGCTCCATTAGGTCCAAGATAACCTAACACCTCACCTTTCTCTACTGAAAATGAAACATTAAAAATACCTCTTGCAAAGCCATAATCCTTGCTTACATTTTCAACTTCAATAATTTTTTCA
>JAISJY010000102.1 GCA_031261365.1 Caryophanales bacterium
TAAATATTGAACATGAGGAATATATCTAATAGATGTTAATTCAGAAATGTTGTTTTTTAAAACTGTAGCACTAGTATTCGCGAAGTTTAAATAACCTAAATTATCTAAAAATTGTAAAGGAGATAAATCGGCAATTAAATTATCAGTAAAGTTTAAATATTCTAATAATAATAAATTACTTAAAGGAGCTAAACTAATAACACTATTGGTAGCAAAATTAAGACCTTTAATATTCGTAAAATACTCTAAACCTTTAATTGATTTAATATTTTTATTAGAGAAATCTAAATATTCATAAGTTTTACTTTGGAAATTTAAAGTTTTAACAACTCCACTAGCTAATTCAGCAAATGTTCTTTGAGCTTCTTTAACTTGAATATAATGGTCTTCATAAATAACTCCGGTTTCAGTATTAAGATGATTAACATTGTATATCTTGAATAACTCTGTATATAAGTTAAAATCTTCAATTTCAGTTGGAATATTATGATAAATACCATCAATATGTAATCTTAAATGATATACATCAGCTAACTCTGTAATAGTTGTAATTCCTTCTTCTTTTTCCATACTTAATAAAGTTGCCTCAATTGGTAATTCATGGTCAAAAGTTGGAACATAAGCAGGATTAATAACTACATGTGTTTTACAAGTATATCTATTATCTATATTTGAATCATCAGGATTATAAACTAAATAATATCTATCTTCAATTCTAATATATCTATCTAAACCAGCATAGTCAGCAGGGTTTTCATAAATAGAAATATCTCTAAAAGCTCCATCTTCTTCCTTCCAAACTAAAGAAGGTTTATTAAAATAGAAATATGGTTCAGCTTGAATAGTTGTGACAGTCGCATTTGAACTAGTATTATTTATCAGATTAACCCATAAATTATTCGGGTAATCATTTACTAAAACAGTGCCATTTGAACTTCTAACAGTCACTAAATTAGGAAAGAAGTAGTAACCGTTTGGATCTTTTAAGTAAAAACCTAAATCATTAAGACCATTATCAATAGTTAAATAATTGGAATGAGTAGAATCAATATAACCTGGTGAATTAGGTAAAATAGTAAACTTAACATGAGTTCCATTTGAAGAATAATTCCGAGCATAAAAATCATAACCAACCCCATTTAAATACATATTACTAGCAAAATCTTTTTGTAAATCTCTGGTTGGGTCAACAATCGCGACAATATCTTCTGGACCAACTAAAACAAAGTTCTTTTCTAAAACATAAATAGTATCTTCTTCTTCATAATTAACACCATTATTATCATAAGTAAAAGTAATTTCTAATTTAAAGGTTAATGATTTTAATTGAAGAGGGGTAAAATCAATAACTAATTTATCAAAGTCTGGGTCAGTCTTATCTATATGAAAATATGGCTCTCCCCAATAAGAGTTTTTGTCTTCTTCACTAGAGTTTTTATAATTAATTTCAATACCTTGTAAACCTGCCTTAGTAGCTAAAACAGGGTCAATAAATGGGACAGCCGAAGAAGTATCACCTTGAGTATATTGCCCTACATTAAAATCAATAACACTAACATCATCTGCAACTACTAAATCTTTAGAAATATTAGAATATATTCTTTGAGTTCTTTGTTTAGCATTTAAGATATGAACAGCTTTGATAACATCTTGACTTTGATAATCAAAACTACCTAATTGATTTTCAACTGTCACACCAATTAAGATTTGTTGGTCTTGCCAAGATTCTAAAGCATCTATACCATAAGGTAAATAAATACCACCTTTAGTTAATAGTTGATTAACTAAAACATTGTTATTTTCTTTTCTATCTCTAATTCTCCAAGTAAGATAACTATTACTCTCTTCATCATAAGTTGGTAAAAAGAAAGAACCTTGAATAACAGAAGGTATCTTATTTAAGTAATAATTAGCAATATTTTCAAGAGTTGTCCCAACAATAGTTAAAGCACAGAAATCACTACCACCATCTACATAAGTTCCATTAGGGTATTTTCCTTCATAACTAAAGAAAACATCCATATAATATAAATCAGTAGCCGTTGCAAAACTAGGAGCAATTATATATTTTCCTTGAGTTCCACTAACTAATTGGAGTTCTGTTAAAGGAGTTCCCTCAAAAGTCAATAAATTCATTATCATTGGAACTTGAGGAGAAGGGACAGATGTTAAATAATCTTCATCTATATAATTATGAGTAGATAAATAATATTCAAAATCTTGACTGAAATCAAAAATCTCAGGATTAGCATGATTAACACGATGTATTTTATCTTTATAAACATTTGTAATATTTTCAGCAATCTTTTGTTGAAAAGCAATTGGACTAAAACCTAAAGTAGAAGTACCATTAGAAACAAGATAAATATCTGGGTAATCACTTTCTAAACTTTCATCAACAAACATTGCATCTGATGGAGTATTAATAATAATTTTACCACCTGTTATTTTGTTTATATGTTCATTAGCACCAATTTGAGCACTAGAATAATTAAAAGAATTATAAATACCATTTCTAGCTCCTGTACTACCAGCCCAATTAAAAATAATATTATTTCCACCTAAATTAAGAGAATGCCCATCTAATTCTAAAGAAACAGGTCTACTAAAAACAACATTCTTTTCTAAAGTAGAAAGATTAATATCTCTTGTTAAAACAATTGTGTAATCATCTTTATCATATTGATTAGCTAAAGCAGCTAAATCACTAGCCTTTGAAATGTAATAATATGGCATTTCAGTACCACTTGTAACCATTGAAGGTAAAGCATTTATCTGCATTGAAAATCTTCTTCCGTCAAAAGATTCATCAGCACCTTTAGAATAAACTAATTTATAATTAATCTTTTTATAACCATTACCTGTTAAATAACCAGAAATAGGATTATTAAATAATTCCTTTAAAGAACATCTATAACTAATTCTTCCATCAACATCTTCATAAACTTCAATAGCATTTAATATTTCATTATCAAATTGAGTTCCTTCAGGGTTTTCACCAAAAGAAACATCATATCTTAAAGAAGAACCTGTACCAGAAGAAGCAACTTTCATTTCCATTGTTAAATCATAATACTGACCCCTAGCTATCTTATCTAATTCAAAATTGGTTGTAGTTCCAACTGACTGTTCATTTAAATAAAACTGAAAATCACCA
>JAISJY010000022.1 GCA_031261365.1 Caryophanales bacterium
GTCCAGCATTTATTCTCATCATTTCATAATTAGACTTTAATTATCTCTTCATTTACAACTCTATTATTATCTTCTTAAATATTCTCATTTTCTGTTGCATTTACTTTTTCAGGTAACATAATGAAGAAATAAGTAAAAAAATTATATCATTTATGATATAATATTATCTGTATGATAGGAATAGAAATAACAACAGAATATATTACTTTAGGGCAATTTCTTAAATATGCTGAAATAGTAGAAAGTGGAACTGCCGCGAAGTTTTTTTTATTAAATAATTTTGTTTTAATAAATAAGGAAAAAGAACAAAGAAGAGGTCGTAAATTATATAAAGGCTATCTCATAAATGTTAAGAATAAGGAATATATTATTAAATGATAATATCAAGCATTAAACTTATAAACTTTAGAAATTATATCAATGAAGAAATAAGTTTATTACCCGGTATCAATTATATATACGGTGAAAATGGACAAGGAAAATCAAATCTTTTAGAAGGTATTAATTATTTAAGTTGTTTACACTCTTTTAGAATTAGAGATGATGATAAATTAATAAGAGATGGAGAAGATAATTTTTTAATTGACTGTCAAATTCAAAACTCTATAAAAAACAATTTAAGAGTTGAATATAATGAAAACAAAAAAAGATTTTACTTAAATAATAAAATACTTTATCAAAATATCCTGCATAAAAACCCTTTTAAAACGATGATTTTTTATCCTAACCAAGTTACTCTATGGTCAGGAATTGCAAGTGAAAGAAGAGGGTTCTTTGATGAAGAAATAAGTAAAATAAGTCCAATGTATTCTTATCATTTAAAAACTTATAACAATTTATTAAAACAAAGAAACAATATTTTAAAAGATAACTTTAATGAAAATCTCTTTGAAGTTCTCTCTTATCAAATGGGATTATCAAGTGATTACTTAATTAAAAAAAGAATAGAATATTTAAAAAAAATAAACTTCTATTTACCGACAATATTTCAAAGTTTATTAGATAAAAATAAAACAATAAAAATTGAATATAATTCTTTTCTAAGTAAAGATAAGTCAGAGGAACACTTCTTAATAAATAAAGAAAAAGAAATAATACTGAAACATACTTATGAAGGACCACATAATGATGACTTTATCTGTTTATATCAAAATAAAAACATTAAAGAATATGGTTCACAAGGCGAGAATAGATTAGCTGTTATAGCCTTAAAGTTAACAGCTATTAAAGTTTTAAAAGAAGAAACAAATGAAGAGCCTGTTATATTATTAGATGATGTTTTATCAGAGTTAGATGTTGATAAAAAAGATAAATTAATTGATTACTTAAAAAAAGAAAATCAAATAATAATAACAAGCACGAACAAACCAGAAAATGAAAATGGTATACAAATTAAGAAAGGAAAGGTAATTTAAATGAGCGAAGAAGAAAAGAAAACTATTAACCCCTATGATGTTGAGCAAATTGAAGTCTTAGAAGGATTAGAACATGTTAGATTAAGACCAGGAATGTATATTGGTTCAACAGGAGAACAAGGATTACACCATATTGTTTGGGAAATCATTGATAATGGAGTTGATGAAGCTTTGGCAGGTTATTGTGATAAAATAGATGTTACAATTAGCAAAGATTCAGAAATTATTGTTTTTGATAATGGAAGAGGAATACCAACAGGCATACATCCTAAAACAGGAGTTTCAACCTTACAAACAGTTTTTGCTGAAACAAATGCGGGAGGTAAGTTTGGTGGCAGTGGTTATAAAGCTTCAGGAGGATTACATGGAGTTGGTGCTTCAGCAACTAATGCTCTTTCTAAATACTTTGAAGCTTGGGTCCATAGAGATGGAGAAATAACATATATTCGTTTTGAAAATGGTAAAAAAGAACCTGTTATTAAACCTCATGTTATTGGAAAAACAACTCAAACAGGAACAGTTGTTAAGTTTTATCCTGATGAAACTATATTTGTTGGCTTTAAACCAGAAATATTTGCTCATCCTCAAACAGCAGTTATTGAAGTAAAAGAGGAAGAAGGTAATAATCTCACTCCTTCATTTACTTTTAAATATGAATTAATTAATCAAAGAATTAAACAATTAGCCTTTTTAAATAAAGGTGTTACATTTACTTTTAAAGATGAAAGATTAAATGAAAATGGTGAAAAAGTTAATCCTGATGTAGTTTATAAATACGATGGAGGATTAAGACAATATGTTGAATATTTAAATGAAGAAAAAGGTCTTAAAGGTAAAGATAGTAAAGGAAAAGAAATATATACTTCAGTCGTTTATATTAATGAAAAAAGTGAACATACAGTTGTTAATAATGGTAAAGAAGAGAAATACGATATAGCTTTAGAATTGGCAATGCAATATAATGATGGCTATACTACAAGTTTATATTCTTTTTGTAATAATATAAATACTCCAGATGGTGGTACACATGTTGATGGATTTAAAGCTGCCTTAGCTAGAATTATGAATAGTTTAAGAGTAGAAAACGAAGAAATAGGTAAGAAAATTGATAAGATAGTAAATCAATATGTTCATGATGAAGACAAAGAAAAAGAAAAGAAATTAAAAGAAGAAAGTAAAAAAATAAAACAAGAAGATGTTTTAGAAGGTTTAGCAGCGGTTATTTCTATTAGACATCCTAATCCTGAATATCAAGGACAAACTAAAGGAAGATTAGGTAATCCAGAAGTTAGAACAGCGATTAGTCAAATAGTTCAAGCCCAATTAGAAAGATATATTTTAGAAAATCCTGATGAAGTTGCTATTATTGTAGAGAAAATTATTAATGCTTTTAAAGGAAGATTAGCAGCTAAAGCGGCTCGAGAAACAACTAGAGTTGGAGCTTTAGATACTTTCTCTTCATTACCTGGCAAACTTGCTGACTGTTCAAGTAAAGAAGCAGATAGATGTGAAATATATATCGTGGAAGGAGATTCAGCTGGTGGTTCAGCTATTGATGGTAGAAATAGAAACTTCCAAGCAGTCTTGCCTTTAAGAGGTAAAATATTAAATGTTGAAAAAGCAAGTAAAGAACAAATATTTAATAATGCTGAAATTGCTAGTATGATTAAAGCTTTTGGAGTTGGTTATTTAAAACAAAAAGATAAAGATGAAGATGGCAATGAAATAGAAGTAGAAACTCAAGAATTAGATTTAAAGAACTTAAGATATAATAAAATTATTATTATGACTGATGCTGATGTTGATGGTTCACATATTAGAATATTAATGTTAACATTCTTCTTTAGATATTTAAAAGATTTAATCACAACAGGGCATATTTTTATTGCTCAACCACCTTTATATCAAGTTAAGTACTCTGAAAAAGACATAACATATGTCTATTCAGACCAACAATTAGATGATTTAAGAGCTTTAAAAGGTAAAGAAAAAGATTTACAAAGATACAAAGGATTAGGAGAAATGGATGCTATTCAACTTTGGGATACTACTATGGATCCAAAACAAAGAGTAATGAAAAAAGTAGAATTAACAGATGCTATTGAAGCAGATAAATGGTTTTCTTTTTTGATGGGAAATGATAGTTCCCACCGCAAAGACTTTATTAGTGAAGAAGCCAAGTTTGTAGATAGCAAAAATATAGATTTCTAAGGAGGAACCATGAGTACATATAAAAAAGATGAAGGATTTGAAAGAGACTTTGTGCATAATGAAGAAATTGTAGATGTTAATGGAGAATTAAAAAAAGACTTTTTAGAATATGCCATGTCAGTAATTGTAGCGAGAGCAATTCCTGATGTTAGAGATGGCTTAAAACCTGTTCATAGAAGAATAATATATTCAATGAATGAAGAAGGATTTACAGCAGGTAGAAGTTATAATAAATCAGCCAAAGTAGTAGGAGCAGTTATGGGTAATTATCATCCCCACGGAGATAGTTCTATTTATGAAGCAATGGTTAGATTAGCTCAACCATTTAACACTAGATATCAATTAGTAGATGGGCATGGTAATTTTGGTAATATTGATGGTTATGGAGCAGCTGCTCAAAGATATACAGAAGCTAGATTAGCAAGATTATCAAGTGAATTAATTAAAGATATTGATAAAAGCACTGTTGATTTTATAGATACATATGACGGTAAAGGGAAAGAACCTGTTGTTTTACCAGCTTATTTTCCTAATCTATTAGTTAATGGAACTACAGGTATCGCGGTTGGTATGGCAACCAATATGCCTCCTCATAATTTAGGCGAAATAATTGATTGTATTTTTGCAATTATGGAAAATCCAGACATAGAAGTAATTGACTTAATGAATAGTTATATTAAAGGTCCAGACTTTCCAACAGGGGCAATTATCATGGGTAAATCTGGTATTAGAAAAGCTTATGAAACAGGTAGAGGTAGTTTTGTTATTAGAAGTAAATTACACACTGAAGATATGGGGAATGGTAAAACTAGAATAATTGTCAGTGAGATACCTTATCAAACTAATAAGAAAACTTTAATAGAAAAGATAGCGAATTTAGTAAAAACAAAAGTTGTTGAAGGTATTGTGGAATTAAGAGATGAATCTAATTTAGAAGGTATTAGAATAATAATTGAATTAAAGAAAGATACTTTAGTTGATGTTTTAATTAATACTCTTTATAGATTAACACCTTTGCAACAGTCTTATTCTGTAAATAATTTAGTTTTAGATAAAAATGAACCAAAAACTTTAGGAATAATAGATATAATTAAGAAATATTTAGAACACCAAAATGATGTTTTAGTTAGAAAAACTCAATTCCAATTAGATGAAGCAAATAAGAGAATGCACATCTTGAGAGGTTTTATTAAAGTCTTAGGTGATATTGATGAAGCGATTAAAATAATTAGAACAAGTAAAACTGTTGAAGAAGAGTTTGAAAGATTTACTAAGCGTTTTGGTTTAGACGATGTTCAAATTAAAGCGGTGATTAATATGAGATTACAAGCTTTATCTAATATGGAAATAACTAAACTTGAAGAAGAATACAAAGCTTTACAATTAAGTATTGATGAATTGATGTTAATTTTAAACTCTCAAGATAAGAGATGGGCAATAATTAGAGCAAGTCTAGAAGAAATAAAAGGAAAATATGCCGATGAAAGAAGAACAGAAATCTCTTTAGACGAGTTTGATGTTGAAGACGAAGACTTAATACCTCAAGAAGATATATTAATCACTTTAACTAATAAAGGTTATATTAAAAGATTAAGTTTAGATACTTATAAAACCCAAAACAGAGGTGGTAAAGGTATTAAAGGTATGAATACTTATGAAGATGATGTAGTAGAAAAGTTATTAGTTGCCAACACTCATACAGATATTTTATTCTTTATGACTAATGGTAAAGTATATAAAGTAAGAGGCTTTAGAATACCTGAAGGTTCTAGAACTAGTAAAGGAATACCAGCTGTTGTTAACTTATTAAAAGCTCCAAAAGAAGAGAAAATACAGTCAATAATTTGTATTAAAGATTATGATGATGAAAACTTCCATTTATTATTTTCAACTAAAAAAGGTATTTTAAAAAGAACCTCATTAGATGAATATAAAAACATTCATAAAAACGGTAAAATTGCTATTAATTTAAGAGATGATGATGAACTAGTAGGTGTAGCCCAAACTAGTGGAAATGCTGAAGTATATTTAGCTAATTCTAATGGTAAATTAGCTAGATTATCAGAGGAAGATATTAGAGCCGTTGGTAGAAACTCTATTGGTGTTAAAGGTATGAATGTTGATGAAGGGCAAGTTATTTCAATGTCAACAAGCAATGAAGGAGATAAGATATTAGTTATTTCTAATAATGGTATTGGTAAAATGACACCAACAATTGATTATAGAGCCACAAATAGAGGAGCAAAAGGTGTTATTACCATTAAGATAAATGAAAAAACAGGACCATTAGCTTTAATGAAAGCTGTTAAAGGTGATGAAGATATTTTGATTATTACCAACAAAGGTATAATTATTAGAACTCCTTTAACTCAAATAAGAGAGGCTAGTAGAAATACTTCTGGAGTTAAAATAATAAGATTAGAAGAAGACCAACATATTGCTTCAATTGCCGTTGTTGAACATATTGAAGAAGAGATTATTGAAGAGGAAGTAGAGGATTAAGTAAATAATAGAACTTTTCAGCAAAGGTTTTGTTTAATTGAGAACTTTGAAATGTTCCATCAGTAAAAAAGGTAAAACCTGCTTTTTCTATAACTCTTTTAGATTTATTGTTACCAATAAAATGACCACAATATAATATTTGAAGTTGGGTATTTTCAAAAAGATAATTAATAACAGTTTTTATGGCTTCACTCATTAAGCCTTTTCCCCAATAATCTTTACTTAAAACATAACCTATTTCACTAGCTAAATAACTTTTAAACTCTGGTTTTATTTCTTGAGTATCTTTGATGCCAATGGAACCAATAACTTTTTTATTTTCTTTATAAACAATTGCAAAAGTTGTATCTTGTTTAAGAAAGATATTTAAAATCCTTTGACTTTCATTAATATCTTTATGATGTAACCAACCTGCTGCCTCCCCTACTCCTTCAACTTGACAGTACTCATAAAAATCATTAAGGTCATCTTCTTGATAAGCTCTTAATATTAGTCTTTCAGTTTCTATTATTATCTTATTAACTTTAAAGTCCATATTATTTAATAAAGTTAGTATGAACTAAAGGAAGTTCTTCTGGTAAAGGTAAATCAGCTTTCTTTTGACATTTAATTAAATAAGCCATATTGTTTGCTAAAACTTTTAAAGTTCTAATACCTTCTAAATCTTCTTGAACCTCTTGAGGATTATTACCGTGTATTTGGTTCCAATAAGAAGAACTGACAAGAGGCATTTCGGAAATTGTAAAATATTTATTAAGTTGGTCAAAAGTAGCAGTTGCACCTCCTCGACGGCAACTCACTATACTTGCTCCGAATTTCATTTTTAGTTTTCTTCTATCAATACTATAAAATAATCTATCTAGAAAGGAGATAATAGAACCTGAAGCACTAGAAAAATAGACAGGTGAACCAATAATTAAACCTTCAGCATTTTCTAAATCTTGAGCCACTACATTAACTAAATCATTAAAGATACACCTTTTAATTTCTTTACATTTTCCACAACCAATACAACCTTGAATGGCTTGATTTCCTAAGTTATAAATTGTTGCTTCAATATCATTTTTCTTTAATTGTTCTTTAATAATATTAAGTCCTGTATAAGTACAACCATTAACTCTCGGACTACCATTGATTAAAATTACTCTCATTTTTTACTTCCTTTAATAAATAAATTATAACAAAAAAAGGGAACTAATTCTTTTCTTTATTATTTAAAAAAGCTAATGTAATAAGAAAAATAGTTTAACCTATCAAAAAACTATGAAGACAAAGATGGATTTTTACGAACGGCTTGAACAACATTAAATGACATAATATCATAAATATTTTTTGCAATTCTCTCAAGTACTGTTACGCAAACAGAGTTTCCTGCTTGTTTATATAATTGAGCAGTGGAAATATTAGGTAATATAAAATCTTTTGGAAAACCTTGCAAATTAAAACATTCCTTTGGTGTGAGTTTTCTAACTCCGAATTGCGTTTTTATTAAAGGTACATTGTGTCCGCCTGTTCCCATATTCGCTGTAAGTGTCGGTGACATATTACTTTTATTTTGTCTAACATATTGCCTACGCCATTGATATAAAGTATTTGTATCGTTAAATTTATTCATTTCTTTAATAATACGCGGAAATTTACTTTCAGGATAGTAAAATTTTTCGTCAACTTTATTTTCAAAATCAATAACATCACTTAACTTCTTTGTTAATCGTATAGGTTGTGGAAAATAAAATCTATTTGCTTTTTCTTCATCAAGGAAACCGACAATATATATTCTTTCGCGGTTTTGTGGGATATTGCCGTATTCACAAGCATTTAAAACCATATAGCGAGTATAATATCCAAGTTCCTTTAAGGTATTTAATATAACTTCAAATGTTTTACCATTATCGTGAGATACAAGATTTTTTACATTTTCAAGAAGTATAACTTGTGGTTGTTTTGCCTTTAATATTCTTGCCACTTCAAAGAACAAAGTTCCACGAATATCGTCAAAACCCTTTTGATAACCAGCAATAGAAAATGCTTGACAAGGGAAACCACCAATAAGACAATCAAAATCTGGTAATTCCGTTTCTGTAATTTTTTTTATATCTCCGCATAATACTTTAGTAGTAGGAAAATTCATTTGATAAGTTTGACAAGCGAAACTATCAATATCATTAGCCAAGATTATTTTGAACCCTACATTTTCAAAAGCAAGATCAATGCCACCTACTCCACTAAATAAACTTAAAATTTCATTCATACTTTCTCCTTTTGCGGCATGCTGCAATTTATATATTATTATTATAATCTATATATTCTTTTTTGTAAACATTTTTATTTGATTTTTTTTATAAAATTTTCCATCTCATTAAGCATTTCTTGCTCTTTATTTGGTATCTTTTCAATAATTGATTTGTGCATAAAATACTCTTGCCCGTTATTACTCTCTCTATCTAAATATTGAAAATACATAATATATGTTTTATTGCTTTCCAATTTAAAATTATTTATTCTAGCTTCACCATTTGTTGTGATGGTTATTGAACTTGCACTATTTTTGATAAATTGTAATTTTTCAATGTTCTCAATATCTAAATCAAGTATTATTTTATGATTATTGTTTTTGTCTAAAATATTTTCAACAGCAAACAAGCCGTTTTCTTTTATAGTTGTATATTTATTAAATGGGACAGTTAATGGTATAACTTGTGAGTTTCTTGTTTCTCTAATATCTTTTAAATACATTGGACCGACAGTTGCTGGGCATAAGTTTGAGTAAGCCATAAAATCATTTGCACTTACAATAGTTATTAAACTTAAATATCCTAAATCATCTGTTGGCTGTTTGATTTCCCTTATAAGTGTAACTAAATTTTGTGTATTTGAAACGATAAATGAATTATCATCCATGCTCATTTTTTTATAAATGTCGTTACTCAAAAGTGCCTTTTCAAAAAACGGTAATAGATAATCAGTATTTAAGTTTGTTTCTACCATAACTAAAAATTTATTCTCATATCCTTGATTTCTTAAACTAACTAAATATTGTTGTTCCTTAAATGATTTTACCTCAATTTGTGGTGCTTCAGCAACTGCTTGCCATTTTCGTTATTGTCTTTATCTTTATTAAAACGAACAAATGGTATTGCTTCGTCCAACATTTTAATACCTAAAACATCTGGTGCAATGCCTGTTTTTTTGGGGTCATATTGGTAATAGTCACTTATAACCTTTAATTCAGCTCCAACATTCTTAGCAATTTTTGGAAGTAAAAGTTTATTAAAAATAATGCTCTCGGGAATAATGTTTATCCACCTGTCAAATATACCACCAATATAATCGCTTTTGCCACTTAATCCGCCATACATTTTGCCACGCTGTGACATTGAACAAACAAAATAAATATAAGGTTCTACATCCTGTTTTTTAATTTCAATTTTATCTTTTGCCATAATAAAAATCACTCCTTTATATAAAATATACTACCATTATAAAAAAAAGGGAACTAAATAATTCCCTTCTTAAACATTAACTATTTTTTTGTTTTCTTTTCTTCTTTAACTTCCACTTCAACAACAGGTTCAATAGGTTTTTCTTCTTTACCTACTAAGAAAGGGGGAAGATTTAAACCAGCAGATTTATAAAGGTCTTGCAAAGGTGGTAATGATTTTAATAAACTTTGAGCAAAATTAGCAGTAGATGAACTACCATCTTTATTACCAGAATCCCAAACAGTAACTTTATCAATTTTTAAGTTCTTAATTGCTTCAACTTGGATTTCAACAAGTTTCTCTAGCTTATCAGTGATTAATAATTGAACTGCACTTTGAGGGTCTCCTGCACTTTTAATTAATCTAGCAAAACCTTCAGCTTGTTTAGATAGTATTTCAAAACTACCTTTTGCTTCAGCTTCTAATTTAGCATAAATAGCATCAGCATGACCTTTTGCTTCTCTTCTAGCCGTTTCAGCAACAGCATCTGCTTCAATAATTCTTTTTTGTTTTTCAATTTCTGCAGAAACAATATCATTAGCTTCAAGAGTTGCTTTTTCTCTATCAAATCTTGCTCTTTCAGCTATCTCTTCAGCTCTGTATGAGTCTTCTAAAACTTTAGCAGTTGCAATTTTTTCAGCAGTTTCTGCTTTTCTTTTAGCTTCAGCTTGTTCTTCTCTTCTAGCGGCATCTGACTGAGCAACTTTTCCTAAAGAAACATTTTCTCCACTAATAGCAACTTGGTTAGCTTCTGCCACTTTAATTCTTTGGTCCATATAAGCATTAGCTTCACCAATAGCACCATCTCTATTTTTTTCAGCAACTGATTTTTTAGCTTCGTTTATAGCTTTAGCTGCAGCTTCTTTTCCCAAAGCATCAATATAACCAGATTCATCTTTAATATCTACAACATTCACATTTATTAATCTTAAACCGATTTTCTTTAATTCTAATTCCACATTTCTAGCAACAGCTTCTAAGAATTTATCTCTGTCAGTGTTAATTTCTTCAATTTCCATAGTTGCAATAACTAATCTTAATTGACCAAAAATAATATCTTTAGCTAGAGTTTCAATTTCATTCATTCTTAAACCTAGTAATCTTTCAGCCGCGTTTTGCATAACTCCATTTTCAGTTGAAATACCAACAGTAAAAACTGAAGGAACATCAATACGGATGTTTTGTTTAGATAAAGCACTCTTTAAGTCAACAGATATTGACATTGGAGTTAAATCCATAAACTGATAAGCTTGAATAAAAGGTATAATGAACTTAACACCTCCATGAACACAGTCTGCACTTCTTTTTGAACCATCTTGGTTAGCGGTAACTCTACCATAAACTACTAATATTTTATCTGAAGGACATTTTTTAGTACGAGATACAATAAATCCTAAAACAGATAAAACTAAAACAACAACGATTACAACAATTCCAATAATTGGCCAAGGTCCCATTTTTCTTTTTCCTTTCTATACTTTTTTAACTTCTAATAAAGCAGATTCTCTTAATCCGACAATTTCTACAAATGAATTAGGTAATAAGTCTTCTCCTTCACTTGTTACAGCATCAACTTCTAAAAATCTATCATTATATTGAACAATAACTTTTCCTCTTCCTTCTTCTCTAGCTGGTATCTTAATATACACTTGAGCTTTTTTACCAATAGCATATTTATAATCTACATTACCAACTTGCTCTAATTTGTTTAATTGTTTAAAGGCTAAAGCAAGAAGGAAACCAGCTAAAGCACCAGCTGCTATTCCTAAAAGTAAACTAAATACCCAAAAAATACCTGTCTCATCAAAAGCAAAAGCTGTCCAACCTCCGATAGCAAAGAAGGCTAAAACTGTTCTCAAGGTTACTAACCTTAAACCTGCAACTAAGCCAAAGCCACCATCATTAATATCATCAGTTCCATCAACTTCACCAGCTGTAACATCATCAAAATCTGAGTTGTCTCCCATACCCACAAACATCAAGATTAAGAAGACCACAAGTAAGACACTTGCAGCGGTTGCAAATACGAAGACTACTTGTTGAAAATTGCTTAAGTTTTCCCACATAATCACTACCTCCTTTTTCCTTTATTATTATATAATAAATTACAAATATTATGACATAAATCGTATAATGTGGTATAACATATTAGAAAAAAGGGAGAAATATATGAAACAACAACAAACATTAGGGCATTTTATTAAGATAAGTCCAACAATTTATCAAACCATTAGTAACATCAAAGAGGCAGGAATTGAAAAAGGATTAGAAGAATTAAAAACTTTTGAAAAAGGTAAATCTTATTATACAGTTCAACAAGATAATACTATTGCTTTAATTAGAATACCTCAAGAAATAAATGAATTAACTAAAATATCTTTAGTCGCTACTCATGGAGACAGCCCAACTTTTAAATTAAAACCGCAACACCAAATAAACGATACTAATTTTGTTAGATTAGGAGTTGAACCTTATGGAGGTTTATTATTATCGTCTTGGTTAGATAGACCTTTAGGAATTGCAGGGATAGTTTATTATCAAAAAGACAATAATAAATTAGAAAGAAAGATAGTTGACTTAGCAGAGACAACAGTTGTTATTCCAAATGTCGCAATGCATATTAGAAAAGAAGATAATCATAATTATAAACAAGATGTTGATTTTGTTCCAATTTTAGCAAGTAAAGATTTAAAGGTTTTAGATTTAATAAGAGAAAAATATAAACTACCTGAAATCTTGTCTTTTGATTTAATGCTTTATAATCAAGAAGACGCAATTAATTGGGGAAATAAAAAAGAATATATATCATCAGCTAGATTAGATGATATGCAAAATGTTTATGCTGGAGCTAAAGCTTTTTTAGAAAGTGAAGTTTCCCATAATATTCAAATATTTGTTTGTTTTGACAAAGAAGAAATAGGTTCTCGGGGTATTGAAGGAGCAGATTCTCAATTTTTAACAAACATAATAAAACAAATAAAGAGAGATTTAAAAATAACAGACTTTAATAAATTATTAAATAAATCTTTAGCTATTTCAGCTGATAATGCCCACGCGTTTCATCCCGCTCATGCTGAACTATATGATAATGAAAATAGAACTTTTATGAATAAGGGTATTGTTATTAAAACACATGCTGGATTAGCTTATCAAACTAATGCTTATTCCTCTGCTACTATTAAGATGTTAGCCAAGAATAATAAGATACCATATCAAGAGTTTAGCAATAAGCCAGGTGTTTCAGGTGGGGGTACGCTTGGAGTTTATTTAACAGGTCATATAAATATGCCAACAATTGATATTGGTTTAGCTCAGTTAGCAATGCACTCTACTTATGAAACGGCAGGTAACCTTGATACTGAATATATGTATCAACTTTTAAAGGCTTTTTATAAAGATTAATCAATTACTTCAACATCGTTTATTTCTAATAATTTAGATATTTTAGGTTGTTTTCTTAATAATAAAAACAAAGGAACACCGATTAAAGTAATAATGATAAACTCACTTAAAGCAATAGTCCAGGCAATAGAAAGAAAACCAAGGAAAGACCATTCTAATTCTTTACTACTTAAAATAATAGCAATGGTTACAAAAAGAGCATTAGTAATGGTTGGCATTAAAGAAGATAACCAGATATTCTTTTTAAAGATAAACATTAATAAAACAGCAAAAATAGTTCCTAAAGTTCCAAAGAGAATATCTAAAGGAAAAGGTGAAAATATATTTGTAAATAAACAAGCCATAATTAAAGGTATGGCATATTTTCTATTATAAAAAACTAATAAAATTAATAATTCTCCTATTCTAAATTGTAAAGGACCATAAGAGAAAGCAGGAATAATTAAAGTTAAGACAACATATAAAGCAATAACAATCGCGGATTTACAAAGAAAGACTACATTATTTTTTTTCATAGAAACTCCTAAAAAAAATAGAGGAAACCCTCTATAAAAAAACACTAGTTTTGTTTAATGACAGGAGTGGGTTGCGAACTGTCCTATATATTATACTCTTTTTTAATTATTTTTTTCTCTAATAGCATCAACAGGTTGCATTCTAACTAAACGAATAATCGGAATTATTAAAGCAATAGATAAAACAATTAAAACAACACCTATCATTTTAAGAATAGTTAAAAATGAGAAAGTAGAATAATAGATATAAGAACCAAACAAATTATCAACATTGGCTGACTGATTTATAATTGCTCCAACAATACCATAACCTGCTATACCAAAGGCTAAAGCAATAATTCCAATAGTTGCCGCCTCTAATAAAAATATCTTAATAATATCAAATTGATTAGCTCCAATGGCTCTTAATATACCTGCTTGACGAGTGTGTTCTTTAATAGAAAATGACATAAAAGAATACAACAATATCACTACTAAAGCAAAGATAAAAGTTGATAAATTAGTTAATAAAGGTCCTAAAATAGTAAAGACTAAACCAATAGCCGAATAAGAATCAACAATTGTTGAACTAACTTTATAACCATTTTGATATATCTTTTTATAAAGAGAGGCTAGAGAAAAAGCATTATTCTTTTTAACAGAAAAAGTTAAACTTGTCGGAACTGTTACATTTTTAATTATTTCATTAAAGACTTCTGAATCAGTAATTATAATGTTATTATCTAAACCATGATAACCTTTCACTTTTAAATCTTTATATAAGACAACCGTGGCATTTAAAGAGAAATCAACTAAAACTGTTGGAGAAAGAGGTTCAGAAAGATAAATACCAGGAGTATTATCATTAGCATCAATTTCTGTTAAAATAGTAGGCAGAGTATTAAATAAATTGCCACCTTTATTAACTAAAATATAATTATCTGAAACATTTTCAACCTTGCCATTTAAAGGAACAACCCCGATAGAGTTTAAAGCTTTTTGAATAAAATTAGATTTTACAATGAGAGGAGTAGTTAGTAAATCATTAATATCATTACTAACTTTTGGACCATCTATAATTCCTTTAATAGTCACATTATAAGGAAAAGAATCATATATTTCTAAATTAAGTTCTTTATCTATTAAATCTTGAATTTTATATTGAGGGAACTTTCTAGCAATGATAAGGTCAGCTACAGAATAAGTAATAATACCATCAGTGTCTGAAGCTATTTTATTAGATTTATAAATGTATTTAAAACCATAATTTTCAATATTATCAATTTCCCAAATATTATTAAAAACTCCTGAAAAAATATCATTATTACCAGCAACATAGCCATCTATTTTTAAAGGAATAGTATAAACATTTTGACTTTCTTTTTTAAGAAGAGTTTCAACTTTATTAATACTTTCTTCATAAAAAGAAGCTTCTGAAGTCATTTGTAAATAAGATAACTTACTATTTTTAGTTGATAAAGCCATAGCATAATAAATATCATAATTAGAAAAATTATCACCTATTGCAAACATAATAACACCTGCTATTGCTAAAACAAGAGTTACAACTAATCTAACTATTTTAGTCTTTAAATAACTAACTCCTAACTTTAATCCTTTAGCAAAAGGGAGGTTGGATTTCTTTAATTTAATTTCTTTGCTAATACTTTCTTGAGGAACATATTGGGAAAAAGTATTTGGTTCATTAGTAGAGACATCACTACTACCAATAGCTTCTCTTAAATAAGGATAATAAGCTTTAACTTTATTGATATCTTGTTCAGCTGAAATATAATAATCTCTTCTTTCATCTAATAAAATATTATTAAGTTTCTTTAAACTGTCTTCATCTAATTGTTCATTCTTTTGTAATTTAATAATTCTATCCCCAATAACACGGACAGTTTTCTTCGCTTCTTGAGGTGATCCAAGAGTTGTTAAATCTTTGATAACTCTCCCATCTTCTAATTCAATAATTCTATCAGCATATTTAGAAGCGTCTTCTCTATTATGAGAAACAACAATTACTAAAAAATATTGACTGAGAGCTTTAAAGATATCTATTATTTCTTTAGCAGTTACTTGGTCTAAAGAACCTGTTGGCTCATCAGCAAAAATAATGGAAGGATTTTTAATTAAGGCTCTCGCGATAGCCACTCTTTGTATTTGACCTCCAGAAAGAGCAAAGGCTTTTTCTTTAGCTTTATCTAAAAGACCAACCTTTTCTAAAATATCATTAACTTTATTATTATCTTTATTGGACTGTAAGTTTAAGGCTAATTCAACATTCTCATAAACGGTTAAATTAGGTATTAAATTAAAATCTTGAAAGACAAAACCAACAAAAGTATTTCTATAACTATCATATTCTCTCTTTTTGAAGTTCTTAATAGAATTACCATAAATTAATAAATCACCTTTATCAAAAGTATCTAAACCACTCATAACATTTAGTAAAGTAGATTTACCAGAACCGCTTCTACCTAAAATATAAACCAACCCTTTTTCTTCAAAAGATAAATTAATATTGATTAAAGCTCTAGTGGTAACATTAGCTTTAGTAACATAAGTTTTACTTAAATTTTTAATTTCTAACATAATTCCTCCTTATTCAGTCCTTCTAATAGAATCAACAGGGTTCTTTCTTAAAACAGAAATAATTGGTAATATGGTGGAAATGAATAAATATAAATAAGTAAAGAAAACAATAATTAAAATTGTTATTAAATCAAAACTTAATAATTGAATCTCACTTGAACCGAAGTTGCCAGCCATAAAAGCATTATTAACCAAAGAGAAAGTTCCATAAACTCCTAACCCAGCTAAGATAACAATAGGAATACCGATTAAGATAACTTCAGTTGAAAATAGATTAAATAAATCTGAATTTCTAGCACCTGTCGCTCTTAAAACACCTATTTCTTTTTTTCTAGCTTTGATACTAGAAGCGATAAAGTTTAAAGTAATTAAGAAACCAAAGATACCAAAGAAGATAGCAATTCCTGTTAAAGCAGTTGATAAAATACTTAAAGTTTCAAAGATGGAAGCAGTATTAGAATAAAGAGAATTAATAGATACATCAATTTTAGCACTATTGTTAGATATTCTTTGGAATAAATTATAGTTGCTTCTAACATTATTACCGATAGAAAAAGATAGATATTCAGGTTTAACTTTGAAGTTTTCTAATATGTCTGGTAATAAAAGAGGAGAAAAATAAAGACCTATATTTAGTTGAAACCATTTTCCTTTAACTACATCTTTGTTTCTGACAAACCCTTTTATTTTTA
>JAISJY010000126.1 GCA_031261365.1 Caryophanales bacterium
AAAATAAAATGAAAAATAACATCTTTACAGGGAAAGTAATAAACTTTAGTATTACTTTTAGAGTTGTTCTACAAAAATAAACTCATACACAATTTAAACAAGAATTGAAAAATAGTAAAAACCTTTTAGTAAAAATCAATATTTTCTTATTAGTGACATATTTATTGTATAATTAGGGTATGAAGTTTAAATATACAAATAAATTATTTTCTAAAAAACCATATGTTAATAATACAAATGAGTTTTTTATTAAGGCTATGCGGGAAAATGCCATATTTCAATATGAAAACTGTTCTGATTATCAAAGAATATGTGATAAAGCATCATTTAATCCTTATGAAATTAAAAACGACAAAGACATAGAAAATCTTCCAATAATTCCAACTGCCTATTTAAAAACTCATCAAATGATATCAAAGAATAGAGCTTTAATAACGGCTACATCATCAGGTACAAGTGGAAAGAAATCAGTAATAAAGTTTGATTTTCCTAGTTTATGGAGAGGTTTAAAAATGGTAATTAAAGTTTGCCAATTCCATAAATTATTATCAATTAAAAGAACAAATTATATTTTGTTTTCTTATAAGCCACATAAAGCAAATAATACTGCTATAACTAAAACAGCAACAGGTTCAACATTATTTGCTCCAAGCGAGAGTAAAACTTATGCTCTTACTTTTGTCAAGGGAGAATATAAATTAGATTTAAATAAGTTAAAAGAGAAATTAATTGTTTTATCAAAGAAAAAGAAAAGAATAAGAACGATAGGTTTTCCTGCTTATACTTATTTTTTGCTCCGTATGATGAAAGAAGAAGGCATATTTCTTAAGTTTAGAAAAGGTTCTAAAGTAACTATTGGAGGCGGTTGGAAACAGTTTTATGCTGATGAAGTAAATAAAGAAGATTTTTATAAACTTGTTAAAGAAGTTCTTGATATAGATGAATGTAATATTGTGGAATATTTTAGTGCAGTCGAACATCCTGTTTTATATACTGACTGCCCTAATCATCATTTTCATGTTCCTGTTTATAGTAAAGTAATTATTAGAAATCCTCATGATTTTAAGCCTGTTAAAAATGGAGAAATAGGTCTTTTGAACTTACTAACACCAATGTTGGCAAATGTTCCAATATTATCTATAATGACAGATGATTTAGCAATACTTCATGAGGAATGTACTTGTGGTATTAAAAGACCATGGGTGGAAATAATCGGCAGAGTGGGTTTAACAGATATTAAGACTTGTGCGGCTGGTGCTGAAGAGTTAT
The DNA here is from genome assembly GCA_031261365.1 of Caryophanales bacterium. Taxonomy (GTDB): domain Bacteria; phylum Bacillota_I; class Bacilli_A; order RFN20; family JAISJY01; genus JAISJY01. Next base: position 1,270 of record JAISJY010000126.1, read on the forward strand.
TAAAGGGAGAAAATAAATGATATTGTATCAAGGAATTACTTATGAAAACAAAGAAACTCCAAGACTTATTGAGTCACTTTATTTAGATTGTTTAAAAACTATTAAAGATGGGAATATTTTAACAACAGAAATAGTCATAAACGCGGTAGATGAGTTAATGAAACAAATTAGAGAAGGAAAATATGACGAGATAATCTTGCCTTTATTAAAAAGTCTTAATATTGATAAAATATCTTTCTTAAATAATGTTTCTCTTTTTAATAAAGAGGCTTTGAGATATAAAGTGGAAATTGAACTAGGTGATAAAATTATAAATAAAGAATATTATTTAAATGATATCACTATGAAAAGAGTTCCTCTTGGTATTTTGATGCATATCTCGGCTGGCAATGTTGATGGACTTCCTGCCTTTTCCGTAATTGAAGGTCTTTTGGCTTTGAATATAAACATCTTAAAATTACCTGTGGGTGATAGTGGATTATCCATACTTTTACTTTCTAAATTAATAGAAATAGAACCTAAATTGAAAGATTATATTTATGTTTTTGATATTAGATCTACAGATTTAGATAATTTGAAGAAAGTAGCTAATATGGTTGATGGAGTTGTGGTCTGGGGTGGTGATTTAGCTGTTGAAGCTGCCAGAAAGTTCACTCCTTTGACTACTAAACTAATTACTTATGGTCATAAACTTTCTTTTGCCTATGCAACTTTACAAGCGAGTGACTCTGATTTATATGAATTATGTTGTAATATTTGTCAAAGTAATCAATTATTGTGTTCTTCACCTCAAGGCATTTTTCTTGATACAAAAAGTAATGAAGAATTAGAAATGTTTGCTAAAAGAGTAGTTAATGCTTTTATAAAAGCTGAAAAAAAGTACCCAGATTATAATTTTGGTGCTTCTGCTAAAAACTCATTAGCCTTATATTCAGCTTCTTTGGCTGAAAAGTCAGATATGAAATATTATAAAGGTGATAGTTATTCTATTGTAATAAAGCAAGATGTTGAACTTGAATTATCTTTATTATTTAGAAATGTTTATATAAAACCACTTTTAAAAGATAAAATAGTAACTAATTTTAAGAGATATGGAGGCTATTTACAAACTGTATATTTATTATGCAACGATGATGAGTTTAAGGAATTAACTAACCAATTTATCAAGGCAGGACTTGTTAAAATCATTCCTCCAAGTTTAATATTTATGAACTCTCCTGGCACCTCACACGATGGCTTATACCCTTTGTATGAGTATACCAAAGTAGTTGAATATAAAAAACGAGAAAACAAATAGGACCTTTAGACCTTACTAATGAGATATTATTTTCTGGCAAACATAAAAAAATCTTAAAGGAAATCAAATTATTCTTTTAAAGAAAAAATCTTTTTAATATCAACTAAACTTTTATTAAACTTCACCAAGTGAATATATGTTACATTGGTGGACTGTAGGGGAGTTGAACCCATGACCCACTGATTAAGAGTCAGTTGCTCTACCAACTGAGCTAACAGTCCAGCATAAACAATTATAATAAAACAAAGTAAAAAAGTATAGTAAAATATTAAAAGGTGGTGAAAAATGAATAAGCAAATATTAAAAATTATTAAGGACAAGACAGGCTTCAGACTTGAAGCAATAGAAGCAGTTATCAAACTTTTTGCTGAAGATGCTACTATACCTTTTATTGCTAGATATAGAAAAGAAGTAACAGGCGGACTTGATGAAGAACAAATACATTTAATTCAAGAACTACAAGATACTGAAACTAAAATATTTGAAAGAAGAAATGCTGTTTTAAATATCTTAAAAGAAAAAGAAAAATTAACTCCTGAATTAGAAAAGGAATTAAACGAAGCCCAAACATTACAAGAAATAGAAAACATTTATTTACCATATAAAGAAAAAAGAAAAACAAAAGCGAGTATTGCTATTGCCAATGGACTTCAACCTTTAGCCGATTTAATATTTCAAGGTCAAGAGTTTGATTATTTAAGTGAAGCTCAAAAATATCTCAATGAAAATGTTACAACGGTTGAAATTGCTATTAATCAAGCTTTAGATATTCTAGCTGAAAAAATAGCTTATACTCCTAGAATAAGAGAAATAAGTAAAAATATAATCTTAAAAACGGCTACAATAAAATCAAAATTAAAAAAGAATGTTATTGATGAAAACAATAATTTTGAAATATATTATGACTTTTCTCAAGCCATTAGTACTATTCAAAATCACCGCCTCCTTGCTATTAATAGAGGGGTAAATAAGAATATTCTTTTTTTTGAATTTGCTTATGATGACCTTTTAATTATAGAAAATATTGAAAGCATTGTTATTACTCATCCTCAAACAAATTGTTCTCTTTTATTAAAACAAATGATAAAAGATTCTTTTAAAAGATTAATCAGTCCTAGTATAGAAAATGAAATCTTTAATGAACTATATGACAAAGCTGAAAAAGAAGCTATCAATTTATTTTGTTTAAACTTAGAACAACTATTATCAACTCCACCTTTTAAAAATAAAGCCATTCTCGGTTTTGACCCTTCCTTTAGAACAGGTTGTAAACTAGCCGTAATTGATGAGTTTGGTAATTTAAAAGATAAAAATGTTATTTTCCCTAATCAAAAATATAAAGATGAAGAAGTGCCAACTTATAGAATAAATGAAGCTGAAAACATTTTAACTAATTTAGTAAATAAATATAATGTTTCTCTAATTGCTATTGGTAATGGAACTGCTAGTAGAGAGAGTGAAGCTTTTGTTTCTAATACTATCAAAAAATATCAATTAAAAACTCAATACTTAATTGTTTCTGAAATAGGTGCTTCAGTTTATTCAGCCTCTAAAAATGCTATTAAGGAATTTCCTAATTTACATGTTGAAGAAAGAAGTGCTATCTCTATTGCCCGAAGAGTTATAGACCCTTTAAGTGAACTAATTAAAATTGATCCTAAATCTATTGGAGTTGGTCAATATCAACATGATGTTAATCAAAAAGAATTAAAAGAAAAATTAGATTTTACTACTTCTAAAATTGTTAATAGAATAGGAGTAAATATTAATACCGCGGGTGTTGAATTACTAAGTTATGTTTCAGGCTTATCAAGCAAAATAGCCCAAAACATTATTGATTTTAGAGAAGACAACCCTTTAAAGAATAGAATAGATGTCAAGAAAATAAAAGGAATAACACCTAAAAACTATCAACAGGCTATCGGGTTCTTAAAGATATTAGATTCTTCTAATCCTTTAGATAAAACATTTATTCATCCCGATAACTATGAAACTGTCACAACAATTATTAATGATTTAGGAGGTAATCTAAATGAAATAACTAATGAGTTTATTAAGAAATTAGAAACCCTAAACTATAAAAAATATGGACTAGATGAATATACTTTTTCTGATATTAAAAAAGAAATCACCCAACCTTTATATGATTACCGTGATAATTTCGCGACCCCTATTTTAAAAAGTAATATCTTACACGCTGAAGATTTACTTCCTAATATGAAACTAGAAGGCACAGTTAGAAGTATAGTTGACTTTGGTGTCTTTGTTGATATTGGCTTAAAAAACAATGGTTTTATTCACCTTTCTAAACTTTCTAAAAGATTTATTAAACATCCTTTAGAAGTTCTTAAAGTAGGAGACATAGTTGAAGTATATGTCATAAATTATGATTCTCTTAAAAATAGAATATCATTAAGTTTATTGCCTTTAAACTAATCCAAAGAATTAAGAAGCAAGGGTTCACCAAAGGAAATACTCGGCTTACTAGGTCTGGAAAAAGAAGAAGTGGAAGAGGATGAACTTTCAGTGGAAGAGGATGAACTCTCACTTGAAGAATCAAATCTGTTCCAAGCATCATCAAAAAGCTTACTGACCCGACCACTTAATAAAGCAAAAGCCCCAATAACTAAAATCATACATAAAATACTACCTTTAAGTTCTCCCATAAACTACCTCCTTATCATAGTAACTAAACTTTTAAGAGCATCATCAGCTTCGCTTAAATCATTAAGATTATTTTCAAATAATGTAATTAAAAAAACAGATAATAAAGCAAAAACAGCAATAACTAAAACCAATGATAAAATTTGACCTTTTAATTCTGACATAAATCCTCCTTTCTAAATGTTTATTCCAAACAAAATCTTTCTCACGATACTCATACTTTTGATTTCTTGCTTATAAACAGAAGTATAATCAACACTCAATTTATAAGAAATACTTTCACCACTCGTAATATTTTTACAGTGCGAAGATAAACAAGTAAATCTTCCACCTAAAACATCATTGACATAAGCACTAACCTCATCACTATAACCATTATTCTTAATCATTAAAGTATTGACATAATTAGATTCAACAATTAATCTACTAGAAACTAATTGAACATTCGCAATATCTAAAATAAGAACAAAGGCTTGTAAAAAAACCATTAAGAAAAATATTAAACCTATTTTTTGTGACATCTTATAAACCTCCCATGAATGCACCTAAAATTGCAAAAGTAAAAGTAAAGATAACAATTAGTAAAGCTACTAAAGGAATTAAACTATAAATAGAGAACTCGTCTTTTCTTTTATGGAGTTTATAACTATTATAATTTTCCCGCATTTTCTCAATTAAATTAGGGAACCTTGCTAAATAATCACTAACATACCCCTCTTGTTCTAATTGAAATAACAAAAGAGAGATTTGCATAACAATAAAAGAATTAAACTTATTAGCAAAGTTTTGAAAAGGGAGAATAGTCTTATCGTTATCTATTTCACTTAATAATATCTCTATCTCTTTTTGTAAAACCTCACTCACATATTCTTTACTTATTTCTAAACCTTGATAAATATTAAAACCATTATCTAATAAAATAATTAAATAACTAATTAAATCAGAAAAGTTAGCTTCATTATCTTGATACTTTTTCTTAACCTTGCTTGTTAAAGCATTAAGAGGTTGTTGAAACAATAAAAATGTTAAAAGAAGAAAGACTAAAGTAATATATATTTCTCTACTTAAAAAATAATACAAAGCACTACAAAGAAAGCCCATAACTAAAATTAAATATTGTTGTTTCTTAATCTTTTTAGGATTAATATTTAGAAAAAGACAATTACTTAAAAATGTTTCTTTCTTCATAATTCTAACCCACTATAAGAAATATAAAGTCCTAACATTGAAAAGGTAAAGCCTAATAAAAACATTAATAAAACATAAAAGAAATTACTTTTTATAATAGCCTCATAATAAGAATTCAAAGAAAACCTTAAAATAATCACACATAAAAAAGACAATAACCATAAAATAACAACTTCTCTAATCTTCTTTTTATTATCAAGATGTATCTCTTGAGTTGCTAATTTTAAATAATCAATTTCATTTAATAATTGTAAAGACATTTTTAAGATATTACCTCCTTGATTAACATAAATATCAATTAACTTTTCAAACATTGAAAACAAAGCAAAATGATATCTTTGGTTTAAAAAGCTCATTTTATCACTTATGTCTAATTCATCATTTTCCAAGACTTCTTGAACTTCACTTTTAAAAAACTTACTAATAGTTTTACAAGCATCAAGAATAGAAGGAGTTGTGGCTAACTGCATAATCAAAGAGTTGGCTAATTGTTGAAACTCATTTAATAATTCTATTTTTTCTTGACCATTATTTATTTTTTTAACAATGACAAAGTTAACAATAAAAAAGAAAACAAAACCTAAAATTAAAGCTGAAATAAGGTTATTTAAAATTAGTAAAGCTAAAACAATATAAGCGAAAGTGATAATAGTGACAACTAGAGTTTTTTTAATTTGTTTCAAACCATTTATTTTCATAATTTAAGCTCCTTTTCATTTTATCTGATAAATCTAAATAATTAGCTTTTTTACCATCAAAACTATAAATAATATTCTTCTTAAAACTATCTATAAGCGAAATATATTCAACTATTTGAGAGACATATCTAATTGTTTTTCCTTCAACAACTTTCTTTGTTAAATGAATTGCCAAAGGAGTATATTCAATTAAATCTAAATGAGCCTGAGTATCTTGAGGGATTATCTTTAATAAATAAGCTAATCTATCAATAGTTTTAAGTGCATTCAAAGAATGAATGGTCGTGATTAAAGGATGACCTGTAGTTAAACTATTATAAACTTCTTCCGCCTCTTCTCCTCGCATCTCCGCGACAATTAGCCAATCAGGATTATTTCTTAAAGCACTTCTAATAAGTTTACTAATATCATTTTTTAAGTTTTCTTGATTATTAAAAGTAACCCATTCTAAAATATCTAATTTAGGAAATAACTCTTTTAAATATGTTTCATAAGTGTCTTCTATCATCACTACTCTTGTTCCTTCGCTCATTAAAGAAACTAAATACTTTTGAAACTCTGTTTTCCCACTCCCTGTAATACCAGAAATTAAAAGACTAATTCTATTTTGAATAATTCTTTTTAAGAGTTTTTGAACTACATTTGGTAATAGTTTATCATCTTCTTTAATCTTTAATTGAGCTGAGAAAATCCTTAAAGAGAAATTATAAACACCTTTAAAATAGTCTCTGGCAATAATGGGGTGAATAGCATTAAGCCTATAATTTAAAAAAGCAATATCTAAAATAGGATTTAAAGTATTAAAGTTCTTCCCTAATAAATGAGCTAAATGCATTAAGAAATCACCAACTATTTGATTATCTAAAGCCTCTATTAAAACTATTCTAGGTATTTCTATACTTTCACCAACTAATCTATTACCATTAAAAGTAATATCGGTGAAAGCATCTAAATCTATATTTTTTAAAAAGGAAGATTTTAAATATTCTTTAAGGCTTTCATTTCTATCTTCCACCTTCACTAACCTCAAAAGCATATATTCTTTCTTTTCCAAACATATAAAAAGTATTCATTTTAAGTTTAATTTGAACTCCATTACAAGTAGAATGTTCATTACAAGTACTTTGAGTTAAAACATTAAAATAATAAAACCAAACTGAAACACTTCCTTGATAAAAAGACATATTATCTTTTAAAGCACTTAAAAAAGTTGGTTCAAAAATATCTTTATCAATTTCTAAAGCATCAATATTTTCTTCTTTACTATTAACAATAATACTAACTTCAAAAACAGAGGGAGTAATACTTTCCACTGCTCCATCAATTGAAGTTGTATTAATGGTAAATAAAGCGGTGTATAAACAACCCAAAACAACCATAACAATAATTATTATTTTCCAAGGCATTAGATTCTATTCTCCTCTCCGTATTCAGCAAAATCCTTATTATCACTTCTTCTTATACAATATTTACTACTATCACATAAACCAAATAAATCTAAATCGGCTCGCATCGTGGACCTAATATTTATCGTTGTATAAGTGGCTAAAGCTCCTTTAATAACAATTTGATATGTTATTTTCTCTTCAGCCTTATTTAAAGGTAAAGGAATATAATCAACCATAGTGGTATTAGCTTGATTAGTAGCAAATAAAGTATCATTTAAAGCATTAAAATAATAAGTATTTTTTAATTTAAAATGAACTTCAGTATTAATTTGTTCAATTTCTAAAGGGTATTTTGTTGAACCATCTAAGACTTCAATATCACTATCTAAATAAATATCTTTCAATAATAAATAAGCTTCGGAATATTCAAACTCTAAAAGAGAATAATCACTTCCATTATAAAGAAAAAATAACTTTTCTGGAAAGATGTTTAAACCTGTTAATTGAATATCAATAAGATTATCAAAATTAATACATTCATAAATAAATAAAGGTTCTTTTTCCATAAAAGAAGGATAAAAAATAGTTTTTTTAGGTATTTCAAGAGTTTTAGAAATGATACTACCAACATCCCATTCTGGTTTGGAGTTTAAAGTACTTTCTACTTCACTTCTTTGTTCATAATAACCATCTCCTAACATATTAAAAGGGAAAAGACTATTAACAACTATCTTAAAAACAGTCTTATCTTTGGAAAATAGTTGGGGAACTTTAAAAACAAAACTCTTTTCTCCAGCAAACTCTTCACTATAAGTTATATTAGAACCTGAAACACTATTACCATTACTTAAAACATTAATATTTCCATCAAGTCTAGCTTTACCTTTAAGAGCATTAACATTAACTATAATAGAACCATTTTCATTAAATAGAGGATTAATAGCTTCAATACTACTGACAAAAGCCTCACTTGACCATTCTGGCTCTCGTATATTAAAAACCCTGGCTCCATTAAACATTACACAACTACTAAAAAGAATACTAAATAATTTATATATCATACTTTAATATTCGTTTTTAAAACTAAATGTTAGGAATTATTTTGAAAGTAATTTAAAAGAATAGCTCCAGCCGTTGCAACATTCAAAGATTCAATTTCAGGATTATGAATAATTTTTATGATATTATGGGCTTTATTTAGAAAGAAACTTGAAACTCCATTGCCTTCATTACCTAAAACTAAAGCTAATTTATTAGGGATTTCTATTGTTTTATAATCAACAGCCTTCTTTAAAGCTGTTACCACAATTTGATAATCTTTTAATAAATTAAAAATAGTTTCTTTATCTTCTCTAATAACATTAACCTTAAAAATACTTCCTTGACTTGCTTGAATAACTTTAGGATTATATAAATCAACAGTATCATTACTAATAATTATGGTTTTAAAATTAAAGGCTAGGGCACTTCTAATAATAGTTCCAAAATTGCCCGGGTCTTGAATATTATCTAAAACTAAAACTTTTTCTG
>JAISJY010000153.1 GCA_031261365.1 Caryophanales bacterium
AAGAAAAAACAATACCTAAACATATAAAATAATCTGCAATAATATCGGTAATTGTATAGACACCTAAATATATTTTTGTCCAAACAATAGTGCTGGGTTGATTTTAAATTGTAAACTTGTTGGATCTGGTGTTCCGCCTTTTCTTTGTATCAAAACATTGCCTATTTTTATACTACCTTTCGCACTTATTTTAATTTCTCCGTCATAAAAGTTTATAACTTCATTTATATTCTTCAAAACCCACCGTGCGTTTTTATTTACTTTTTGGGCAACAAGCATCCATTCAGCCGTAAAGTTTCCACGACCCCGCAAAGTATCATTTAATATCATAGACTTATTTTGTTTTATAAAACCAAAAAGCAAATCTTGTTCTATTTTTGTAAACTCATCTATAAACATTCGTCTGCTATCTCTTGTATGCATAATATTTGGCTTTATTTCACCTGTAAATCGTTTTAAAATATTTATAATATCTGTTGGTATATTCCAATTTAATTTTGTGTTGTAATGATCAACAGGTCTTTTATCAATTTGATTAAAACCTTTCGGGTTGCTGACAAGTTTTATTGAAAGGTTTTCAATATCAATAATTGTTTTTAATTTTATGGTAATTTGTACATTTACATCGGCTTTATAACCATGCAAAACAACTGCCTTAACAAATTCTATTTCATCAAGGTTATATTTCATAATGACCAGCCACCTTTGAGCATCTTCATCTATTTGCCATGTGTTAAATTTATTTGCAATATCTTTCTCATTAGCAAAACCGTCTTTCGCTGTTTGTGAACCCAACATTTGTTTTTCATTCATTGTTTTCACTCCTTTTAATATATTCAAACAATGATTTTGCAATAAATTCAACAGCACTAACTGTCATTGCATTTCCAGCTTGTTCTAAAATATTTTTTTCAGACATATTTATAATTGCTCTTTTGGCTCTATCCTTATCAAAACCTTGTAATAATAGACTTTCATAACCCGACAATTTATGCAGTTGCCCATTTCTCACATACAAAATACCATGTCTCCCTGTTCTTAAAGCTGGAACTTTATTCTTGTATAATCTCAAATCAGACTGCCTTGTATCAAGAACTAAATAATCTTCTTTCAAAATATTATCTAATTCAAATTTACCTTTATTGTATTTATTGTTTAAATATTTAACAAATATTCTATCATTTGTGTTAAGTATTTCACCATTGTTATCGCATAAATAATCTTTAATATTAGGCATTGGCACAGTAGATGGCCAATTAAATTTACCTTGTCTTAATTTACCTTATCTAATACCAACAAAATAAACTCTTTCTCGCATCTGTGGAACACCATATTCCACACTATTTAGTACCTTGTAGCCAACCGAATACCCAGCATTTTCAAGAGTTTGAACAATAATATTTATAGTTCTACCCTTGTCATGATTTACTAAACCTTTGACATTCTCTAAAATAAAATATGGAACATTTTTTCCTTTTAATATTTCAATTAAATGATAAATGATTTGCCCTCGCTCGTCATCAAATCCTTTCCGTTGCCCCATAACAGAAAATGTTTGACAAGGAAAACCAGCAATCATAATATCAAAATCAGGCAAATCATTAATATTAACTTTTGTTAAATCTTCAAAATTATTTTCATTTTTTGTATCATGAATAGTTGTATATGTTTTAATTGAATTGTTTAATATTTCACAATAGCCAACACATTTAGCCCCAGCCTTTTCAAGCCCAAGTCTACCAGCACCAATGCCAGCACAAAAATCCATAAACTTAAAACAATTTACGGGCTTAACATTTTTTGTTTCTTCAAAACTATTCACTGATGTGATGTTCATGTTAACTCCTTTTTGTTACAGATACTACACTACTACACTTTTAAGACACTGCAATATGTATAAGAATATTATAATGTAAAATTAATAAAAGACAAACGATACCCACTCTTATTGTCATATATCTCATACCCTTATTATTCCGACCTCAGAATAATATTAAACATTATTTAACTATCTCTTCAGTCTTTAATTCTTTTTTCTCTTTTAATATTCTTCTTATTAAATCATAAGAAAGAACAATACCTAATCCTATAAAATAACCAGCAATAATATCTGTAATAGTATGGACACCTAAATATATTCTAGTCCAACCAATAATTAAAACAAACAATATTCCAACTGTTATTAAAGTGCCTTTTAAATTATTTTTTATAATCTTATTTAATAAAACAATAAATAAAACCCCAACAAAAACCATAGAATGCATCGCGTGTCCGCTTGGAAAAGAATAACCACCTGGCTCTATTAAGCGTTGAAATGTTGGTCTTTCCACTGCCAAAATCTCTTTCAAAGTCATATTAATAATTGTACTAATAGTCATCATAATTGCCTCAGGTAAGCCAATAACTAACCTTGTTCTCGGAATAATCAAAAGAATAATAATAACAGGAACATAAAAAAACCATTCCCCAAAGTTTGTAATAACAACCACAATATTAGTCAAAAAAGTATTCACAATAACTTGAGCATTTAAACCAAACTTAGTATTAATAAAATCTAATGTTCCACTTTTTTGTAAGATAGCTAAAACAATAAAAACTAAAAAACAAAGGGAAAGAAGACTAATATCAATTATCTTTCTTTTCATTTTAAATAGTAATCAAAAAAAGCCTTACCAATAGGATTATAATAAACACTCCCTGCCGTCTTGTCCCAACTCATGTTAGGAGCATCTTCTTTAGCAATTAATAAGTTCATTAAAACCTTTGTTTCCACCGCCTCCATATAATGCAAATCAACTAATCTCTCCTCAGTATAATAACTATCAATAACCTTATAAAAATCTTCGTTTTCTTCTTCTAAAGTTTCAGTATACATCATTAAAGTGTCTTTTACATATTGAGAAGCATCTTTAGTTCCATTAGTTTCAATATATTGAATAGTTGGAGTATAACCAACTCCAAAACCATATTTAGTATTAATAACATCACTCAAACCTAAAACATTTTTCATTTCTTGCCAAGAAGCTTCCCAAGTTGGTCGGGTTGGGTCATCTTTACTAACTTGAGTATAATGATATTGTTGCAAATCTATAACATAAAGTGTCTTATTCATTTCATTATTAAGTTGATAATCTTTTAAAAACCTCCAATTAATAAACTTACAATAAGAACAACCTTTTCGGCTTAAATATAAAGCAAACTTCTCACCATCAGTTAATAACTTTTGATTAAGTTGTTCTAAACTTAAATAAAAATACTTAGGTAAAATAACTCTCTCTTCTAAATATTTCTTTAAAGTATCATAATCATTAAATAAAGAAATCTTCTTTTCAATATCATATATCACTTTATGAATTACTTTTCCTTCTTTAATAATAGAAAAAGTAGAGTTAGATTCAGTGTAAGGAATAGCAAAACTCTCTTCCTTATTATTTAAATCATTATAAGACAATTTATAAATTAAGGTATTATATTCCTTTATATATTCTTTCAAAGTATCCTTAAAAGTAATCCAACAACTACAAATCTCATCAATTCCAGCAACTACTAAAATAAAGTTAGCTTTATCATTAATTAAAGTTTGTAAATCACCATAAGTAATTGTCGTTAAAGAGGCTTCAGCTATAGAACCATAAATCAAAGGAACTTTCTCAACTTTTTTTTGACAAGAGGACAAAGACAATAAACTAACAATACTTAATAAAATAACAAATAATTTCACTTTTTTCATAGTAATATTATAAGACAAATTTCTTTTTTTTGTATTGTATGCAATAATATCTAGGTGAAAAAGAAAAAACTTATAACTTTATTAATTATTATTCCCTTACTATTTATCATTATCGGAACTGCCACAGTTTTTGGTTTATCATTTGAAACTTATTCTTTTGTTGATGATGCGATGGAACCGACTTATCAAAAAGACAGTTCAATAACTGTTATTAATTGGAAAAAGAAAATCCAAGAAATTAAAAGATTTGATGTTATAGTCTTTGTCATGTACAATGATGTTTTTATTAGTAGAGTAATTGGTATGCCTAATGAAATTATAGAATTAAAGTCTGAAGGTCCTAATTATGCTTTATATATTAATAATATTTACTACCCTGAAGATTATTTAGAAACAGAAAACAAAAATCTAACTTGTTTCACCGTTGTAGCTGAAGCTTGTAATGGAAACTCTACTAATGTAACTGAGGGAAACTTATATGTCCTTAATGATAATAGAAGTAATGTTTTAGATTCTAGAAATGGTTCAATTACTTTAATACCTTACACCGCGATATTAGGCGTTGGTGATTATCCCCGCTTCTTTGATATCTTCTAAATCAACCTTTAAAAAAGAAAACAAGAAAGTTAAAAATCCTAAAACAACCATAAAATAGTTAACATCTAAAAAAGGTTTTTTGACTAAAGACCAGTCTTTAATTTGATTTGATGGACTACCTACTGAAAATGATTTGATAATACTTCCTAAAAAAGCATGGTCAATAATAATATAAACAAAAGGAATTAACATTAATAAAAGACCTGCAATTAAATAAAACAAACTCTTTTTATTGCCTAACATAAATAAAACTGAAATTACTAATAATAAAATATTCAATATTAATTCAGGGTATAAATATAATTTTACCCCCGTGTTAACCAAAGACTGTAAACCTATTTTAGAATAATTCTGTCC
>JAISJY010000053.1 GCA_031261365.1 Caryophanales bacterium
ATTGGTAGTGAAGCTAATTTTATTGGAATGGTTGATATAATTAGAAATGTTGCTTATTATTTTGAAGGTGATAAGAACACAAAAGTTATTGAAAAAGAAGTTCCAGCTAATTTAAAAGAGAAAGTTGCTTTATTAAGAAATCAATTAATTGAAAAGATATCACAATTTGATGATGAGTTCATGATGAAATATCTTGATGGGGAAAAAGTTAGTGAAGAAGAAATAAAAGCTGTGATTAGAAAGGCAGTTATTGGGGGTGAGTTTTTCCCTGTTTTCTGTGGTTCGGCTTATAAGCAAAGAGGAGTACAACCTTTATTAGATGGAGTTATTGATTATTTACCTTCACCTCTTGATATACCTGAAATACATTGTACTGATGCGGAGGGAGAACCTAAAGTTATTCATCCAAGTGATGAGGAACCTTTTGCAGCTTTAGCCTTTAAGATAATGACAGATCCTTTTGTTGGTAAGTTGGCTTTCTTTAGAGTTTATTCAGGAGTAGCCGCGACTGGTAGTTATGTTTATAATGCGACTAAAGGTAGAAAAGAAAGATTAGGAAGAATTGTTCAAATGCATGCTAACAATAGAAAGGATATAGACTTTGTTTATGCTGGTGATATTGCGGCTGCAGTTTTAAAAGAAACAACAACGGGTGATACTTTATGTGCTGAAGGAACAGAGGTTATTTTAGAGAAGATGGTTTTCCCAGAACCTGTAATCTCTCAAAAGATTGAGCCAAAGACTAAAGGTGATCAAGATAAATTGGGTATTGCTTTATCTAAATTAGTGGAAGAGGACCCAACTTTAAGAGCTTATGTTGATAAGGAAACAGCTCAAACAATTATTGCTGGGATGGGTGAATTACATCTTGATATTATTGTTGATAGATTAAGAAGAGATTTCAAAGTTGAAGTAAATGTTGGGGCTCCTGAAGTTGCTTATCGTGAAACTTTAACTGCTACTGCTGAATGTGAAGGAAAATATGTCCGTCAAAGTGGTGGTCGAGGACAATATGGGCATGTTTGGATTAAGTTTGAGCCTAACAAAGATAAAGGTTTTGAGTTTGTTGATGCTATTGTCGGAGGAGTAGTTCCTCGGGAGTTTATCAAACCAACGATGGAAGGCTTAAAGAACTCATTAGAAGTTGGTCCTTTAGCTGGTTATCCAATGATAGATGTCAAAGCTACTTTATTTGATGGTAGTTATCATGATGTTGATTCTAGTGAAATGGCATATAGATTAGCAGCTAGTTTCGCTTTAAAGGAAGCAGGGAGAAAATGTAAACCTGTTTTATTAGAACCAATAGAAGAAGTTGAGGTTACTGTTCCTCAAGAATATATCGGAGATGTTATTGGTGATATTACAAGTCGGCGTGGACAAATAGAAAGTATGGATCAAAGGGGCAATGCTCAAATTGTTAAGGCTCAAATCCCACTTTCAGAAATGTTTGGCTATGCGACAGATTTAAGATCATTTAGTCAAGGTCGTGGTACTTATTCAATGCAATTTAGTAAGTATGATGTCTTGCCAAAGAGTGTTTCCGAGACTATTTTAAAGAAAAATAGTACAAATAGTTAAATAAAATAAAATTTACTTGATTTAGATAAACAAAAACATTAGAATATATAGGAATACGGAGGAAAATATAAAATGTCAAAAGCTAAATATGATGCATCCTTACCACATGTTAATATCGGTACAATCGGCCATATTGATCATGGTAAAACAACGCTTACTGCTGCTATTACAAAAGTAATGGCAAAAAAATATGGTGGTGAAGTAAAAGCATACGATCAAATCGATGCTGCTCCTGAAGAAAAAGCTCGGGGAATTACTATCAACACTGCACATGTTGAATATAGAAGTGCCACAAGACACTATGCCCATGTTGATTGTCCGGGTCATGCCGATTATATCAAAAACATGATTACCGGTGCTGCTCAAATGGATGGAGCTATTATTGTTGTTGCTGCTACAGATGGTCCAATGCCTCAAACTAGAGAACATATCTTACTTGCTAGACAAGTTGGTGTTCCAAAGATTGTTGTTTTCATTAATAAAGTTGATATGCTTGATGACCCTGAATTAGTTGATTTAGTTGAAATGGAAGTTCGTGAATTATTATCTTTTTATGAATTTGATGGAGACAACTGTCCGGTTATTCGTGGTTCAGCTTTAAAAGCTTTAGAAGGTGATCCAAAATACGAGAAAGATATTGTTGATTTAATTGAAGCAGTTGATGCTTATGTACCTTTACCTTCAAGAGAAACCGATAAACCTTTCTTATTACCGGTTGAAGATGTTTTCACAATTACTGGTCGTGGAACTGTAGCTACTGGTAGAGTTGAAAGAGGTAGAATTAATTTAAATGACCCTGCTGAAATCGTTGGTATTAAAGAAACTAGAAAAACTGTTGTTACTGGTCTTGAAATGTTCAGAAAATTATTAGATTTTGCTGATACAGGCTTTAATATTGGAGCTTTATTAAGAGGTGTCAATAGAGAAGAAGTTGAAAGAGGACAAGTTCTAGCTAAACCTGGAAGTGTTACACCACACAGAAAGTTTGTTGGTCAAGTTTATGTTTTAAAGAAAGAAGAAGGCGGAAGACATACTCCTTTTGCAGCTAACTACCGTCCACAATTCTATTTTAGAACAACAGATGTTACAGGTGTTATTGAATTACCAGCTGAAGTTAAAATGGTAATGCCTGGTGATAATGTTAATATGACTGTTGAATTAATTACCCCAATTGCTCTTGAAAAAGGAACAAAGTTCTCTATTAGAGAAGGTGGTAGAACTGTTGGTGCTGGTAATGTTAGTGAGATTATTGCTTAATTTCCACTAAGAAAACAAACAAATTTAATAGCCTGAGGTAACTTGGGCTATTTTTATTAGTTTTAAGGAGAGGTTTTGTGTTAAAATTGTATTATGAAAATATATTTTAAGAGAATAGCATTATTAATTAGCGGGATTATTACATTAAGT
>JAISJY010000066.1 GCA_031261365.1 Caryophanales bacterium
GAAGTAGTTCGTTATTTGGAAAGAGTGGCAACTCCTGAAGATATTAAAGATTATGAAAGTAATAAAAACAGAGCTTCCACATTTTTACCATTAATTCGTAACTTAATTAGTAAGCATAATCTAGAAATGAAAATAGTTGATATAGCTTTTACTTTAGATACTACTAAAATAATGATTATTTATGCTTCGGAGGAAAGAGTTGATTTTAGAGAATTATTAAGAGATTTAGCCGTTTTATTAAAGTGCAGAATTGATTTAAAACAAATCGCTCCCCGTGATAGAGCCAAGATAATAGGAGGAGTTGGTATTTGTGGTCTTATTTTATGTTGTTCTAGAATATTATCTGAATTTGATTCCATAAATATGAAATATATTAGAAATCAAAATCTTGCCTATGATATTGCTAAATTGTCTGGTCCTTGTGGTAAATTAATATGTTGTTTGAAGTTTGAAGATGAATATTACACTGAGTTTAGAGAAAGTCTTCCTAAAATAAATGATATAATTCGGTATAATGGTAGAAATGTTAAAGTTGTTGGTTATAATGTTTTAAAAAGACAGGTAAAATTATCTTCTTTTAATGGAGAAAGCGAGGAAATAATATTTGTTCCTGCTTCTGAATTAGATGGAAGTAATAAGCAATAGTTTATATTTAGTTCCAACACCTATTGGTAATTTAAGTGAATTATCGGCTAGAGCACTTTTTGTTTTAAAGAATGTTGATTATATTTTCTGTGAAGATACTAGAAATACTTTAAAATTACTTAATCATTTTGATTTTACTAAGCATTTAATATCATTACACGAACATAATGAACAAACGGCTTCTAATAAAGTTATTGATTTCTTAAAGGAAGGAAAATCTATTGCCTATGTTTCTGATGCTGGAACACCTTTAATAAGTGACCCTGGCAGTATTTTAGTTAATAAAGTTAGAGAAGCAAACTATAAAGTAATTCCTTTGTCTGGTCCATCAGCTTTAATTAATGCTTTAGTAGGCTCTGGCTTTGACATTACTCATTTTTATTTTCAAGGTTTTTTATCTCTTAAATCTTCTTTAAGAAAAAAAGAACTTCTTGATTTAAGCCATAGATTAGAAACTATTGTTATTTATGAATCGCCCCATAAGTTTATGGAAACTATCAAAGAGTTTATTGAGGTATTTAAAGAAAGAAAGATATGTGTTTGTAGAGAATTAACCAAAATATATGAAGAGTTTTTTATTGGAAATGCTCCAGAAATATTACAGCATTATCAAGAAGGTATTAAAGGTGAAATAGTTTTAGTTATTGAAAACCAAAAAAAAGAATTAATAATAGATGATGCTTTGTTATTAAAAAAGTTATCTTTAAAATTAAAAACTCTTTCGGCTAAAGATGCGATAGAACAATTAAGCCAAGAAACTCAAATAGCTAAAAACTATCTCAAAAGTCTATATTTAGGGCATAAATAAAAGAATGTCTTACTAAAAAAGAGCTTAAAATTACAAAATCTATAAAAATTAATTTAATTAATTAAATAGATATGGTATCATTGATTTAATGGCAAAAATAGATTATTAAAAGAAAGGAAAATATGAAAGACTACAAAGCTAATAATATCCGCAACATTGTTGTGGTTGGACATCAAGGAAGCGGTAAAACCTCTTTGATGGAAGCAGTTTTATTTTACACAGG
Source organism: Caryophanales bacterium (assembly GCA_031261365.1). Lineage (GTDB taxonomy): Bacteria > Bacillota_I > Bacilli_A > RFN20 > JAISJY01 > JAISJY01. The sequence goes on from JAISJY010000066.1 coordinate 1,677, forward strand.
AGTTATTAATAAAAAGGGGTCAACAGCTCTAAGTAATACTGTTAGTGACTATTCCAAAGAGGAAAAAGCAAGACAAGTATCTATTAGAACTAGTTTAATACCAGTGGAATATCGCGATACTAAGATTAATTTTTTAGATACTCCGGGAACATTTGACTTCGTTAGTGAAGTTTTAGCACCTTTAAGAGTGGCTAGAGCAGGTATCATTATAGTTGATGCTACCAAAGGAGTTGAACCAGGCACAAAAAAGGTTTATAGATATTTAAGACAACATTCTATTCCAACTTTAATTGTTATTAATAAGATTTATAAAGAGGGAGCAGATTATGATAAAGTTTTAGAAGGCTTAAGACATTCATTTGGTAGAAAAGTTGTTCCTTTTAATTATCTAGAAGGCGACAAACTTGTTAATGCTATTGAAAGTAAAGAGCCAAGTGTGGTGGAATTAGCTAGTGAAATAGATGATGCTTTAACTGAAAAGTTTTTAATGGAAGAACCAATTGAAGTTAGTGAAATTAAAGAATCTTTAATTAATGGTATTAGAAAAGGTTTAGTTACACCGGTCGTTATTACTTCATCGGCTGTTTCTTCACCTACTAATTTAGGAGTTCAAGAACTATTAGATATTTTAGTAGATTATTTTCCAAGTTCAGCTGAACCAAAGGTCAAGTTTAATGAAAGTAGTGAAGAATATGAAATAAGTGAAAGAGTAATTAGTGAAACTGCTCCTGTAACAGCTTATGTCTTTAAAACAGATGTTGATCCTTTTGTTGGTAAATTATCTTATGTTTATCTTAATTCTGGTTCATTAAGTAAAGGTCAAGCTATTTTTAATTCAACTTTAGGAGTAAAAGAGACTATTGGAAATGTTTTAATATTAAGAGGCAAAGACCAAATTGAAGTTAGTAAATTGGTAGCAGGTGATATTGGTATTGTCACGAAGACTAATTCTTTAGAAACAGGTAATACTATTGTTGGTGAAAAAGATAATTTTGTTTACCCAGAAACTATTAAAATAACTCCTTTTATTTCTTTTGCTTTAGAAGTTAAAAGTAAAAATGATGAAGGTAAAATTAGTGAAGCCTTAAAGAAGATAGGTATTGAGGATTTATCTATTTCAGTAGAGAGGAACTCTGAATCTAAACAATTAATTATTGGATTACAAGGTCAAGCCCATTTAGATTATGTAGTTGAAAAATTAAAGAATATTTATAATGTTGAAGTTAAGACAGGAGTGGCTAAAATACCTTATAGAGAAACAATAAAAGGTAAGGTTGAACAATTAGGAAAGTATGTGAAACAGTCTGGCGGTTCTGGTCAATATGGTATTGCAAATATGCGGTTTGAACATAATAAAGGCGAGGAAACTCCGGTTTTTGTTGATGATATTTTTGGTGGAGCTATTCCAGGAAACTTTATTCCTGCTGTTGAAAAAGGTTTTAGAGAGGCTTGTTTAAAAGGTGTTTTAGCAGGTTATCCTGTTATTAATATTAAAGCAACAGTTTTTGATGGGAAGTATCATCCCGTTGATTCTAGTGAATTAGCTTTTAAGATGGCAGCTATCTTTGCTTTTAAAGATGGGTGTGCTCAACCAGCTGCTAAACCTACTTTATTAGAACCTATTTACCGGGTAAAAGTAGTGATGCCAAATGATTTTGTTGGTGATATTATTGGTGATTTGAATAAAAGAAGAGGTTTAATTGAAGGTATGGAAGTATTAAGTGCGGATGAGCAACAAGTAACAGCTACTGTTCCTCAAGCTGAATTAGCAACTTATATTCTTGATTTAAATGCTTTAACAAGAGCTCAAGCTTCCTTTACTATGGAGTTTGTAGAATATCGGGAAGTGCCTCAAGATTCTCAAAAGAAGATTATTGAGGAAGCTAGAAAAGCTGAAGAAGAGAAAGATAAATAATTATGAGTGGCTTGAAAGAGCCACTTATTTAATAAAAAGAATTATAGTTGTAATCGTTTATTTATAGACATTATCTTTTTTTAGTATAAAATAAGTAGGCAAAAGGAAATTAAGAAATGAACGAATTATTAAATAATATATGGAAGTTTATTAAAGGTGATTATTCATTTCTTCGAATAATTACTTCCGAGCAAGAGGCTATTGGTAACACTTTTGGAACAGTTTTGAATATTATAAATTATGTCATTATGGTTGGTTTTGGTCTTTTATATGCTTATCAAGTTGTTTTAACATTTATTGCTGTTTTTTGGAAACCAAGAAAATATCATGAAACTGAAAAATATGCTCACTTTGCTATTTTAACTTGTAGTAGAAATGAAGAAAGTGTTATTGAACAATTTATTGAGACAATTACTAAGCAAAACTATCCCAAAGATAAAATAACTATTATTGTTTTAGTTGATAATTGTATTGATAAGACTGCTGAAATAGCCCGTCAATTAGGTGTTAATGTTATTGAAAGAAATGACACATTAAATGTTGGTAAGAGTTTTGCTTTAGATTATGCTTACAAACAAATCCATACCCAAGGTTTAGATAATAATATTGATGGTTATGTCGTCTTTGATACTGATAACTTATTAGATAAAAACTTTTTAAAAGAGATAAATAAAGCTTATCAAGAAACAGGTTATCAGGTTTTAACAGGCTTTCGGAACACCTCTAACATTGGGGGTTCTTTTTGGACTGCAGGTACGGCTTATTGGTTTTTTAGAGAGTCTTTTTTATTACATAAAGCTAGAGCTATTCTTGATATAACAACCTTCATTTCTGGTACTGGTTATTTTATAAGTAAAGAAATAATCCAAGAGCAAAGCGGTTGGTCTTATCATAAGTTTACTGAAGATTTAGAGTTTTCTATTAATTATGTTTTAAAAGATAAGAAAATTATGTTTGTTTATGAGGCTGTTTTTTATGATGAGCAACCTTTATCTGGTAAGGATAGTTGGAACCAAAGGCAAAGGTGGATTAAAGGATTATTACAATGTTTTAAAAGTTATGGTGGTAAGTTATTTAAGAAAACCATTACTCCTAGTCAGAAAACAAATCATTTTGAAAGTTATGAAATGTTAATATTTGCTACTCCATTACCAACAATTGTCATAACATGGTTAGTTATTTTTGGTTTATTATCTCTTGGAAATGTTTTATTTACAAATGCTAATATGATTTATTTTATTCAAACCTTTTTGGCTTCAATTCTAGACTATTTCTGGCAGTTTATTTTTGCAACTATTGGATTAGGGTATATAATTTCTTTTTTTAATTGGCGGGAAATGAAATGTTCAATAGCTTTAAAACTATTATATCCTTTAGTTTTTTGGATTTATATTTTATCTTTTTTAATATTAACTTTTATTACTCCTTATAAAAAAATAACTTGGAAACCTATTAAACATTATAAACAGTTATGAAAGTAATTGAAACGGCTAAACAAATATTAAAGAAGGAAATTGCTCTTAAAGATGTTAATGATATTGCGGTCTTTTTCTATTTAGTAATTAGAGATTTAAAGCAAACATATATTAATCGGATTTATCAATTAAAGCATTATTTATACTATCAAGTTGATGAAGTTATTACCGTTTTTGAGAATATAAAAGATAGTGAGAAATTAAAAGAAAATCGTTTAGAGGCTTATTTAATATATCTTGATATTTGTGATGGTAGAACTATGAAATTATTAATGGACCA
>JAISJY010000170.1 GCA_031261365.1 Caryophanales bacterium
ATTATAAGCAGAGCTATTAATGTCGTTTTTCTGTTAAAAAACTTTCTCATCCTAACCTCCTATTAAAAGCCTTCTGTAATAAAAAATACTACATATTTATAATAGCACGAGTTCCCTAAATGTCTATTTTTGAGAAGGCTTATTTATGTCAATGTAATAATTATTTATATTATATATAACTATAAAAGAATTATGCAATTAAACCTTCAAGAATAGCTCTTTCACCTTCAGAAAGTTCTGGAATAGCCAAATAAGTATCTATTACAGCCCTTGTAGAAGTAGTTATATCATTAGACCAAACATAATTTCCAGAAGCATCAACATAATAAAAAGCAAAAACTAGTTCCATATTAAAAGCAGTTTTAGGTATACTAGTTAAAACTAGACTATAAGTAAAGTTAGTATCAAGTACATAATTCACTAGGAAATATTTGTCTAAAGCGGTGTATATTTCTCTATCTTTATTTAAATGATAATTTTTACTTATAACATCATCAGAACCATTTCCTAATAATGATTTCTTAGTAAAAACAACTCCATATTGAGTAGGTAAAACGGCAGTATTAAAGATTACTCTTGTTCTTAAACTAATTGTATCTCCGGAAAAATATCTTAAACTATTTTGTGGTGTTATTTCAGCAACGGAAACATTATGCTCAGTGCTTTTGCCTAAATAAATGTTATCAAGGCCAACAGCCCTTAAACCAAGTGGCTCATTAATTGCAACAGTTGAAGTAGTAGTTAAAGTAATAGAATAATCTCCAGCGTTTTCAACAGGTTCGCAGTCAAATGAATAGTAAATATACTTTGACTCCACTCCATCAGATCTTTTTAAGACTTTTTCTACTCCATTAACTAGCATTGTATCACTAATAAGCTGATAGCCTGGAGATTCAGATCTACTTCCCCAAATATGATAAATATTTAAACTTATTCTGTCAAATGGAGTAATTGAAGATATAGTAATTGATTTTGTGTCATTTGCCAAAGTGTGATTCATATCTAATATAATTTTTTTAGTGGCATATGCAGAGGAAGCACCAAAGGCTTCATTAGAAACAAAACCATCTCCAAAAGTTTCAAATGAGCCAAAAGAATGTGAACCACTATCTTCAAAGTCTTTAAAAGCAACATTGTCATAATCAGATGGTAATGGAGCACTCTCGTATACTACAGTTATGGTATTCAAAGAAAATCTAGTACCAATAGTGTCTACAATATTACCGTTAACATTAGATGAGATATCAGCATTTTTAGAATTAAAATCTAAAAGGTACTCTACATTAGTGTCAGCATTACTTGGTGTAGAAGGAACAGTAATCAAATCAGAAAATGTTATATGTTCACTCCCATCAACATGCCAAACCATTGATGTCATAGCAGTAGTAAAAGCATCCCAACTACCATTGGGTTTACTTATATTGAATGTTATTGCTTTAATTATTATTGATTTATGAATAATAAAAATAAAATCTCCTCCCTTTCTAATATTGGTATATGCAGATATTAAGTCTGCCTTACTATCGTATTCAAAAGAAAAAAGAAGGTTACTAGAAACCATAACATCAGAAGTACAACCCGTATTATGTGAAGCTAAACCAGTAGCAACAAAAGCATTATTAGTTCCATTTCCAAATGTTACCGAATACTCTTCTTCACCTTCAGCCTTTACCTCTCTAGTTTTATTATTCATATTAAAAGCAGTCATACCAGCCAACACCAATACGCCCAACAATAATTTATTTATAGTGCTTTTCATCTTCGTACCCCTCTTGTTATATTAACAACAACTATTATTGCATAGTTTTTTGCATTGTCAATATGAACATTTATTCAGGTTATTAAACCTTGGCAATCCAACAAGAATATGTTCCATTATTAAAGACCTTAAAATAAATATCATAATTCCCTGTTGTATTAACTAAAACATCTCCTCCTGTTATCTCACTCATATAATTATTCGCAAAAGCCGAACCTGCTGTCTTTTCCCAACCATTACTAATCCATAAGTTACCATTTGTTAATTTAAAAACATCTCCTGCTACAAAATGCTGATTTAATTTCATATATTCAACACCATCAATATCAGCCAAAGTATTAATTTCCATGGCTATACCACTTGCTATACTCCACGCTGGACCATTAACAAAACTCCCATCACCAACAATGTACCAATTATTAGTTGGAACTGTTTCTCCACTTTTACTTACAATAACCCCATAAGCATTCAAAGTATTACCAGAAGCATTTAATCTTTTAACCACAGTCCCATTAGGCGATACATCAATATTATTACTTATTCCATTAATATAAATATTATATGTAACATTTCCTTTACTTAAAGAAAAAGCAAAAACATTAGTCCCAGCATCTATATCATTATAAGTCCCATTAATTGGAAAATCCGCGAAGTTTTTAATTTCTGTTAGTTCTTTATAAAAGTTTAAGATAGAGTTTCCATTATTTTCTTGTTGAGAAACATTTGCTAAGGTTTTATTATAAGAATCCCATTCTATTTCATATTTACCAAACCTAAAACCTGTTACTTTAGAAAAATCTGACCATTTAAAAGGTTGTCTATACCAAATATCTTCATTATTAGCATTATCATATTTCTCTATATGCTCATTAGTATTACTACTCATACCTAATTCATCCCCATAATAAATCCAAG
>JAISJY010000184.1 GCA_031261365.1 Caryophanales bacterium
GGAGGAGATAAATATTGTATCGGTTATTTAACTTATAAAGGTGGCAATATTTTAAGTAAGGAGGCTTGGCAAAAAGGGGAAAGTCCTTTAATGCAAACTGATATGGAATATTCAGAGGTTATAGCTCCTGGTCATAATTCTATTACTAAATCAGCAGACGGCAGTGAAGACTGGATTTTATATCATTCAGCTAAAAAGAGTTTATCAGGTTGGGATAGACAAGCTCGATTACAAAAGATGACTTGGAATGGAAATATTCCTATTGTAGAAAGTATTAGTAAATATTCTAGTGAGGTTTCATTACCAAGTGGTGAAATAGTTAAAAGGTTTAAATTTGAAGCTGAAAATGCTCTTTTAAATGGAAGTAATATTATTGAGGTAAGTGAAGAAAGAGCTTCTAATTCCAAAGCCGTTTCTATTTTAGAAAGTAATTTTATTCAATTTGAAATTGATGTTAGTAAAAATGGAGTTTATGCTTTAGGGGTTAGATATGCGAATAGAGATAGTTCCACGACTACTTTGAAATTAAATATTAATGGGAGCGAGGTCAATGTCTTTACTCCTTTAACTCAATATGATGATTTATATAATGTTTCTTGGATTTATACTGATTTATACATTAAACCAACAGGTAGTAATGTTATTCAAATAAGTGGTGATAAGAGTATTTATGTTGATTGTATTATAGTAGATTATTTAGATAAATAAAGAAAGGAATAGAAATGAAAAAATTAATGTTGGCAATGTTGGGTAGTTTCTTGGTTATTGGTTGTATTCCGAGAGTTTCTAGTAGTACTCCAAATGTTTCTAGTAATGGTTTAGAGTCATCGAGTACTAGTTTTGATGCTTATTATGTAATTGATACTAGTAAGATAACTTCGGAGATGTTACTTGGTTCTAGTGTGGAATTAGATGTTAGTTTTAAGAATTTAGGTGAAACGGCAACTCCTGATTATGCCGTGAGTATTGTTGATGACTTATTAGTGGATGTAACTTCTACTACTTATGTTAGTGCAACTCGTTTGTTTACCCCATTAAGTATTGGAGATTATTCTATTAAGTTTTCTGTTTTAGATGAAAAAGGAGATTTATATTTAACTTCTGATGATACTTCTTTTGAAAGAACTATCATAATATCAGTTGTTAAACAAAGTTTTGAACCTGTTAATTCAGCAGGAGAAGATGTGGAAATTGATGATTCTGGAAATGAATCTGTCATTACTTTTGGGTCTTCGTATGCGGTGGGAAGTAGTAAAAAGACTTCAGGGCAATATCGGATTACAGGTTTAACATTTTTAGATAATTACTATATTACTTATCAATTAAAAGATGTTGTTTATGGTGATAATTATGCTGACCCTTCTTTATATTTTGGTTGGAATAGAAATAATGAAGAATTAAGTGATGATTGCATTAAATTATCTAGTGGTAATGGCACGATGGCAGCTTGGGTTTGGGCTGGTTCTAATCAAGCTAATTTAGGTAATAATAGTGACCATGGTTGGTTTATTAATGGTTGGTGGAATGCTCCTAATAGTGTTTCTAATTTAGCTCCTGTCAGCGGAGACCATACTTTAAGATTTGAAAGATACATTGATAAAGTTAATGAGGTTGCTGTTTATGGTATTATCTATGATGATGTCGCTTTTACTTATTTAGATGTAGGTAGTAATTATACAGATTTACAAAAGAGTGTTTGGATTGAAACAAATAATACTAGTATGTCCTTATCTGTTATTGATTTTGGAATAGTAACTGATGAAATTGCTCCAGAGATTAGTTTAGAATATGCTGATACTTATGTTAATTCTTCTTTATTATTAAAGACAGGAGTAACGGTAACAGATAATTCTATTTACCAAGATGTTTTAGCTCGGCAATATGTAGTTAGAGATAGTTTAAATGCTGTTGTAGAAACTGAAAATGACACTTTCACACCTCTAGTAGTTGGGGATTATTCTTTAAGTGTTAAAGTTAAAGATTTAGCAGGTAATGTTGGGGAAGAAACAACAGTTTTACATGTAGTTCCTAAACCTGTTCAAGATACAATTATTGATTTAACAGAAACGGCTTCGGTTGCTAGAGTGGGAGGAGGTATAATTATTTATGCTTCAGCTACTCATCAAGAAGTACCTGTAACTAATTTAGCCTATAAAGCCTTTTTAGGAGGTGTTGATGTTAGTGCAACCGTATTAAGAGAGATTACTTCTAATGATACTTCTTTGAAATATCAAGTCTTTGCTCCAACAAGTGCGGGTATTTATGATTTACAAGTTAGTGTCAATGATGTTAGTGAACATTTAAGTATTGAGGCTAGTACTTCTTTAACTTCAGTTTATGGTTTTACTTATTATGATGCAGGTTTTGAAGGTGTTATTGTGGGAAGAGACGAAGTTATTTATGCAACTCCAACAGGTTTAGAAACTGGCAAATTAGGAAAAGGTTTAAGTAGAGTAACTAATTGGGAATTGTCTTTTGATTTAACAGATTTATCTTTTAGTAAAAACAATGGTAGTATTTGGTATACTTTAGAATCTAAAAAATCAGATGGTACAGGAGGTAATTGGGAAGATATTAGAGTGGGAGGTAATCAAGGAACAGATTTATGGGGTTATGAAGCTAGTATTATCGGTTCAGGTTGGAATACTTACCAGTGGAGAAGTAATTGGCAAGATAAAACAACAGAGTTTATGCCTAACCCTGAAGATGCTAGTATTGGTTGTGGTAGAGGTTCAGGAGAATATGCTCAATATGCAACAGGTACTCATCATTATAAAGTTATTTGTACAACTGA
>JAISJY010000188.1 GCA_031261365.1 Caryophanales bacterium
TTATTTACGTCAAATAATGCTTTTCTAATTGATTTTGGTTTTTGTTGCTTTCCTATTAATGGTTGAGTTGGTATTTCATAGCCAAAATTATTCATTTCCTTTTCTAATTCTATTCTCTGTTGTTCGAGTTCTTTCCACTTATTTATCATTTCTATCTTAGATTTAATAGGTTGTGATATTTCACCACTTTTCCCAGATGCTCTCTTCTTAATTTCTTTAAATTTATCATTAACTCTTTCTCTTCTATTTTTTGCATAAGATGCTCTGCTTGACATTTATCATTTGTTAAATGACCGATTCGACCAATAAAGAATCTTTTAATAAAAAATCAATTATTCCTCTAAGTTCTAGTAGATCTCGTGGAATTCCTAAAGAAGTATGTTTTAAATTATCAAAAGCGAGACAAGATCCAACGAAAAAAAACAGATGGTGGTTAAAATATCCAGAAGGATGGAGAATTCCAAATCCTTATGAGGCAATTATTGGAATTCGCTCAATGTATAAAAAACATACGGATTTCGATTTTCAAATTAGATTCATGGTATGTGCTTATAATGGAGAGACAGAAACTGATGAAATAGTCGTAACTTTATATATGATTATTACTCAAGACACAACATTAGGAAACATTTGCAATGAAATCAACAAAGCTTATTGTGATGTTATTAATAATAGAAACGATCCCTCAAAACCATTGAAAACGAGTTCTTTTTTTGCTTTTTATAAATATTTGGAGGAGGATAATTCAAATGAAGAAAATTGCTATATGTTCTTAAAAACATTTGGTGAAAATAAAGTAGTAGTAACAGCTATAGAAAACGCTAATTTTCTATTTGAAGATGATTTACCTATAAGTACTCCGTTCACAACATTCATGACAAAAGCATGGGATCGACATAATATCTTGATTAATTCTTCAATATCAGTAAATGATGATGATTTTTTCCTTGGTCATACAAGACCTAATACTTATACTCCAATTAAATATTATCGATTAACATCCACTGATAGAGAATTTTGGATTGATTTATATTCAAGTCATGCTAGAAATTGTATGATAGAAGTTACGTTAAATGAGGATCAAACACCATTTGTTGATATATTTATTGAAGCAATATTATTATATGAATCTGATGTTTTAATATAAAAAGTATTTAATGTAAATGTATTTTATATGAAAATGTCAAATGACAGAAAAAAAATTATTTTTTAAAAAAATGTCAAACTGACAAAAAAATATGTCAAATGACGAAACAAAAATATTTTTTAAAAAATATGTCATTTGACAAAAAATAATTATGTGATATTTTATTTTAGGAATAAACTTAATTTTGATGGTAATTTATTTTTACCCCAATATTGTTTTTCCATTGGAGACAATCGTGTTGGATTACCTTCTCTCATATTTTTAGAAGGAATTACATCAGTTGATCCACCATCAAATTTAACATGATAAGTATCTTTTATAGGATTATAACCAAGAATAGATTCAACAACACCTTTTTTACCATTAGCAATTGTTTCTGCTAATTTTCCTTTAGTATCTGGAATTAATTTATGTTTTGGAAATCGTAAAACACTATGATCCTTTGCTCCTATTATATAATTATATCCATCACGAGAATCTATTCGATATAAATCTCTTTTATAATTTAATCTCTTTTTCTGAAATTTAGATTCATCAAGAACTCGTACTGTTTTTCCTGGTTGGAATTGTGGATCATCAATTAATTTACGGTCAACTTCTTCCTGTTTTTTACCAACATATTTTACTTCGTCTTCATGTGAGAAATCATTAGGTTTTACCTTAATTGATGAATGTTTAGAATTATTATAAGTAGCAATACAATTTTCCATAGATTCTGGAGTGAAATCTCGTTCATAATTTAAATCTCTAAGAGTTTTAATAAATCTATTAATTATTCCTAAAATATTATGATTATTTTCTTCTGTTGTATAATGTTGAATATTATGCTCTAAAAAATATTTTTGTACAGGACCTGATAAATATGCTGCATCTTCATCAGAAGTTAGTTCTGAAACATTTTTAACATTATTTACGAATTTAGTAATAGCTTTTAATACTTCACTTGCTCCTTTGTTTTCCATTGGATAAGCATAGCCTTTTCTTGAATTCACATTAATAAAAATAAGATATGGTGGACCTTTTGCTTGAATAAGTGTGTCAAATTGATATGTATCTGATTTATGTGAAAATATTGGTATGAAATCTTCTTTTTGTTTGTTTTTATTAATCTTCTTATCGTGTTGAATACTATTTTGGAAATAATCTTGAGCTTCATTTATTGAAAATCCTTGATCTGTAGCTGCTTTTAAAAATCTATCTTTACTTCTCCATCTGATTTGATCCATTTTAGAGATTTTAATAAAAAATCCTGACAGGGCGAGCGGGACGGGCGAGCCGAGCGGCTTTTGAAAAAATAAATTTTCGGAGAAAAATAAATTATTTGTATGAAATGTTTAATCTTTTTTATCATCAGTTATTTTTATTTATCTACCAGCTAATTTTTCTAAACGTTTTGCTCGTCCAGCAGCTAAAACCTCTCTTTGTCTGTCAGTTATTGGTTTTCGTGGTTTACATTTAGGTTTTTCAGGTTCAATGGGTGTCTCCAATACCTCAACTGCTGGGTCCTTTGGAGTTTTAGTTTGCT
>JAISJY010000199.1 GCA_031261365.1 Caryophanales bacterium
AGTAAATCTAAATGATATAAATTAAAGAGTATTGACTTTGTTTTTCATATTGGTTTGTTTTTCTGTTACAAGAAAATAGACAATTATCGTTTTCTTTGCTCGATCAATACTTTTTTGGGGCTATTTCTTGCAATTGCCCTAGCTTTTTTCTTTCTTTACTAGATATTATATACCGCATAAGGTATCATTATATTTGTGAAAATAAGTGAAGTAATAGTCGTAGAAGGTAAAACAGATGTTAATAAATTAAGTCAAATCGTTAATGCAGATTTTATTATCACTAATGGAACACATTTAGATAGTAAAGTAATAAGTTTAATAGAAGTAGTCAAAGATAGAGGTTTAATTTTCTTTTTTGACCCAGATACTCCAGGCGAGAAAATAAGAAAAGAATTAACAAGATTATACCCACAAGCTAAACATGCTTTCATTGAAAAGAAATATGCTATTAAAGGACATAAAGTTGGAGTTGCTGAAACAGATAATGAACATTTATTAAAGGCTTTAGAGAACTTAGTTACATTTTCTAATCAAAAAGAAACTTTATCTTTTACTGATTTATATGAATTAAAGTTAACAGGTTCTAATAGCCAAAAGAAAAGAGAAGTGTTAGGAATTAAACTACATATAGGGTTTTGTAATAGTAAAACCTTTTTAAAAAGATGTAATATGTTAGGTATAACTAAGGAACAATTAAATGAGTATCAAAAGTGAAACGGATGCTATTTTAAATAAGTATCAAATAAATATCAAAAAGAAATATGGACAAAACTTTTTAATTAATGATGAAATAGTTAAAGGTATTATAGAGGCTATTAATTCTCAATATAATATAGTTGAAATAGGGGCAGGTATTGGAACATTAAGTCAAAGATTAAAAAGTAAAAAGAAAGTTTATTCTTTTGAAATAGATTTAGAATTAAAAAAAGTTCTTCAAAATATAGAAAATGTTAATTTTATTTATGAGGATTATTTATTAAATAAAGAAGAGTTTAATGATTTCATTATTGTTGGTAATCTACCTTATTTAATAACTAATAAATGTTTAGAAAAGTTTATTTCTTATAGTGAATTACCTAAACAAATAATAATAATGATACAAAGTGAAGTTGCCGATAAATACTTATTTAAAGTAAGTAAAAAAGATAACTTACCATTAGCTTTAATTTATTCATATTATTATAACTGTCAAGAATTATTAAGTGTATCTCCAGAATGTTTTATGCCTCAACCAAATGTTTATTCTAAAGTAATCAAGTTTGAAATAAAAGAAAACAAAAAGAATCTAAAATTAGAAGAAATAATCAAAGTTTGTTTCTTAAATAGAAGAAAAACAATATATAATAATTTAGATAACTATTTTAAAGACAAAGAAAAAGTTAAAGACTTATTAGAGAAAGCTAAAATAGATAGTCATAAAAGGGCAGAAGAATTGTCATTAAAAGATTTTGAAAGGTTAGTAAATGAAATCAATTAAAATAAATGCACATGCAAAAGTAAATATCGGTTTATATATAACTGGAAAAGATACAGATGGTTATCATTATTTAGATTCTATCTTTAAAAAGATACCTTTAAAAGATGAAATATATATCTTTAAGACAAAAACAAAAAGAGTTATTATTAGATTTAATGGACAAGAAGTACCAATAATTAATACAGTATCTAAAGCTGTCTTTGCTTTACAAAAAGATTTTCCTATTGTTAATGGTATTGAAATAATAATTGATAAATATATACCATTTGAAGCAGGTTTAGGAGGCGGTTCTAGTGATGCTGCTTCAGTTTTATATGCTTTAAATAAGTTATTTGATTTACATTTATCAAAAGAAAGATTATTAGAATATGGTAGAAAAGTAGGCAGTGATGTTTCTTTCTTTTTAATTGGTTCTATTAATACTTTATATTCTTGTCGAGTTCAAGGAAAGGGAGAAAAAGTAAAGTTGTTTCCTTTAACATTACCTAAATATTTATTAGTTATCAAGCCTAAAAATGGTATTAGTACTCAAAAAGCTTATGAGTTAATAGATAATAAAGGCTTTAATAAATCTAATTTAGATAATATGGTTAGTGATATTAAAAATAAAAGATTAGTTAGAAATGTTAATGATTTTGAACCTATTATTAAAGACTTAAATATTCAAGTTAAAGAAATATTAGACCATTTAAAAGAACCATTAAGAATTGTTTCTTTAACAGGCTCTGGTAGTTGTGTTTTTGTTTATGATAATGATGAAGATAAATTAGATAAAATAAGAGAACAATTAACACATAAAATAAAAGATTTAAAGTTTTATCAATATTAAAGTGGGCATAATCTAACAAAAAAGTGACCATTACGCCCATTATAAAAACAGCTATTTAATCAAAAAATATGTGTTTTATACCAAAAAGTGTTCTTTTTTAATGTTTTTTATTATTATGTGTTATACTATAAACGGGCATAATCTAACAAAAAAGTGACCATTACGCCCATTATAAAGGAGATATTATGGAAATTATAGGAAGAAAGCAAGAAATAAACAAATTAGAAATGGCTTATAATTCTAATCAATCAGAGTTTATTGCTATATATGGTAGAAGAAGAATAGGAAAAACATTTCTTATTACAGGACTTTTTAAGTATAGATTATTATTTAATTTTACTGGCATTCCTAAAGCTAAAACTCAACAAACATTGTCTCTTTTTTCTAAAGCCATTAAATCAAATGAAAAAATACACAATTGGTTTGATGCTTTTGAAGAATTAAAAAATCTTGTTGAGAAAAGTACCCTTAAAAAGAAAGTTATTTTTTTAGATGAACTTCCTTGGCTAGATACAATTCATTCTAATTTTCTTCAAGCCATTAGTTTCTTTTGGAATAACTTTTGTTCACATCGAGATGATATTTTATTAATAGTTTCTGGTTCCTCTACTTCTTGGATAAAAAACAAAATAATAAATGATGTTGGTGGTTTATATAATAGATTAACTAGACAAATTCACTTACTTCCTTTTTCATTAAGTGAGTGCAAGGAGTTTTTAGAATATAAAAATATTAATTTAAGCAAATATGAAATAATAAGAGTTTATATGATTTTTGGAGGCATTCCTCATTATTTAAACTTATTAGATGGAACATTGTCAGTTGCTGATAACATTGATTATTTATTCTTTCATGAAAGTGCCGAATTAAAAGGAGAACACGAAAATCTTTTTAGCTCTATTTTTAAAAATGTGGATTTATATATAGACACCATAAATGCTATAGCAAGTCAATTTCATGGATTAACTCGTATTCAAATACTCAAAATTGTTAAAAAAACTGATAATGGACATTTTACCACAGTTCTTAAAGATTTAGAAAATAATGGTTTTATTAAAAAATATTATGCTTTTCCTGATAACAAAAAGGAAGCAATCTATCAAATAAACGATAATTTTATTTTATTTTACCATTCGTTTCTTATTAAAAATGATATTAAAAGTGAAACTTTTTGGAGAGATAACCAACAATTTCCGTCTTTAAATGCTTGGAGAGGTTTAGCTTTTGAATTAGTTTGCTTACAGCACTTAAATCAAATTAAAAAAGCCTTAGGCATAATTGGTATTTCAAGTACAGTATCATCATATCAAAACGCAGACTGCCAAATAGATTTACTTTTTAAAAGAGCAGATAAAGTAATAAACCTCTGCGAAATAAAGTTTTGTAAGGAAGAGTTTGAAATAGATAAAGATTATAATCAAAAATTATTTAAGAAAATCTCTGAAATTACCAAAGTATCTAAAGATAGATTTAGCATAAATCTAACAATGATTACAACCTTTGGAGTTAAAAAAAATAAATATTATTCTACAGTTATAAACGAAGTAATAGCAAAAGATTTATTTAACTAAAAAACATTAATTAAACTAAATCGTTTATTTCTTTTATTTTCTTTGGGTCAACTTTATATTTTCTTTGATAAGTAACTAAACCATTTATTTCTTGTTCCACATCACTAAATTGAGTATAAACATAACCAGCTAAACCTGTTGATAATTCAATAACATCAATAATTCTTTTATATTCATCTAATAAACCTTGTTCAGAATTAACTGAAGTATAACCCCAGCCTTCTTTACTTGTAAAAGAAATACCTCCAAACTCCGATAAAATAATAGGGACATTATTATATTGATAACCCTCAGCATAAATAGTTTTATTAGCTGTTGTACTTTTTAAAATGTTTTCTTTACTTTTTAAATCAAAGGCAAACTTCTTTCTTTTTTCTATTTCATCAAGTCTACCATGTTGATAGTTATGAAAACAACATAAATCACCTTTAGTTTGTTCCCAGCCATCATTAGAAACAACTAACCTAGTAGAGTCTAATTCTTTAATAATATTAACCAAATTAAGAGAATGAAGTTGTTGTTCTTTATCTTTAGCAATTAAAGGAACTCCCCAAGATTCATTTAAAGGAACCCAAGCCATAATACAAGGGTGATTATAGTTTCTTTTAATAAGTCTTTTCCAGTCATTTATTTGAGCTGTTTTAGATTCATCATTAAACAAATATGAAGAAGCGTTTTCTGACCAAACTAAAAAACCTAAAGTGTCAGCATAATAATAGTAATAAAAGTCTTCTATCTTTTGATGTTTTCTAGCACCATTAAAACCCATTTCTTTCATCATTATAATATCATTCTTTAAGACAGAAATATCAGAAGGTGTTAGAATACCGTCTTCATAATAGCCTTGGTCTAAAAGCATTTTTAAGAAATAAGGTTTATTATTTAAAAGAACACTATCAGCATTATAAGAGATTTTTCTCATTCCAAAATATGAAGTTAAAGTATCATCTTTGGCTTTAATTATTAAGTTAAATAAATAAGGTTGTTCAGGACTCCAAGAGTATTTTTGATAATCATTTTTATTATTCAAGACTTTTATTTTCTCTATAACAACTAGGGACTTAGCTTTACTTTTATAAACTTTATCATTAATAATAATTTCATAATCTACTAATTCATTAAGATTAAACTCTATTTGAATTAAACCTAAATCATATAAAGGGGTTAGTTTTAAATTAGAAATATAAACATCAGGCAAATACTCTAACCAAACTGACTGCCAAATGCCACTCGTTCTAGTATAGAATATTTCAGCTGACTTCTCTTTCCAATATTGTTTACCTCTGGGCTGACTTTGATTAGTGGGAGAATCAATAACATAAATAACTAAAGTATTGTTTTCTTTTAGTTTATCAGAAACATCAATATCTATCGGAGTTTCACCTCCAATATTATGTCCAATAAGTTCTTTATTTAAATAAATATAACTTTCATAATCAACAGCTTCAAAATGTAAAATAGTATGAGGAAAGTTTAAGACTTTAAACTCTTTATAATAAACTATCTTTTCATGAAAGGTTGTGTCTTTAAGACCAGAAAGCTCACTTTCAAAAGTAAAAGGAACTTCAATAGTTAAATTATAATTAGTTTTATCAAAGTATCTATTATCAAACTCTTCTATAAATGCAAATAAATATTTACCATTTAAACTTTGCCAATTCTTTCTTTGGGCTTGGGGTCTCGGAAACTCATCTCTCATATCTACCTCTTATATTTTCTTGTAAATAACATTTGCATAACTATAAGCTGAATTATTAGAATAAAAACCCACCTTACCATTCATAAACTGTTGACTATCATAAAAATCAATAATACAAATATCATCAAGATATATTTTATAATTATTTTGATAAACAATGACTTTAAAATGATGAACTTGTTGAGAAGTAAACAAAGGATTATGCTCTTTATCGGTTAAAGAAACAACTTTTAAAACTGTTGCCCCATAATCATATCTAAATAAAGTTCCAACACTTTGTTTTATTTGGAAGAAATAACCTTGAAAACTTTGTAAAGGTTGGTCTTTATGATAAGAGTAATTTTTCGCTCTAAAAACAATACCTCCATCTTGACTAGTTCCATTTAAAAAAGCCACATCAACTTCATATTCAAAATTAGTAACTCCGTCTTGTCCCAATAAACCCATAAAAATATGTCCATCATCTGAAACAACATTTTCATTATCTAAAGTATAATTACCTGCTCCATCTGATTTAAGAGCTTCCAATAATTCATTACCACTTAAATCTAATTCTTGATAATCAGCATCTTCATAAATATCAATTTGTTTAAACTTTAAAACACCACTAAATAATCTTATCTTTAAAGAGATATCACCTTGCAAATCTAAATTAGTTAAATAAACAGGTAAATAGTCAGCATCTTTAAAATCAATATCAGTTGGCACTGTTAGAGGAATAATTAAATTATCATTAATGATTACTTCAAAAACAGCCCCTTTTGATACTTTATTTAACTGCAAAACTAAAGCATAATTATCTTTTTCAGCTTTCAAAGGGTATTTAACAAAATCATCCTTTTTATCTAAAACAACACTATATTGATTATTTTCTTTAATAATATTATTTTTTTCACCTAATCTAACAACATTATTCAAAGTTTCACCACTAAAATAAAAACCTCTATTTTCTTGCTTTAAATAAGTATGAGCAGGGAAACTACTTGGTAAATATCTAATAGCTTCAAAATCACTACTCCCATTAACTTCATTTGTAAAAGCAGTATAATAAATATCACTACTATTATGATAACCTAATAAACCACCTGAAGAAGAAAGAGTAACTTCTAATTTTTTCATTTCATTTAAGTATATTCTAAACTTACTTAAATCTTTTTCAACTCTAACATTAATCAATTTATTAATATCTATTTCACTACCAAAACTCTGAGAAACTATTTCACTTTCTTGACCATTTTTAATTTGTGATAAAGTAACTTTATTAGTAATCGTTAATTTAAGATAATTATTGCTATCTTCATAATCTAAAACAACATACCCCCCTTGTGGAATAAAGTTTAAATCTGCTGTGTAATATTTACCTGTTCCTATATCACTCAAATAAAAATTACCATTTAAAGATAAGTCTTCTTTATTCAAAGCTTCAAAGGTTGGTAAAAGAGCTTTATTAACATTATGATTTAAAGCTCCACTAGATAATAAAATATTCCCGTTAGTTAAATATCTATCTAAATTATATCTTCTACCATAAGAATCATTATTGTGATAACCTGTATAAATACTATCTAAATCAGGTCCAAAGAAATCTGAAGAATGCCCTAAAGCTTTGTAACCATCTTTGGTCGAAATCAAAGTAACATTGTTAAGATGTTGTTTGAAGTCTCTAGCTGAAAAACTATTCCCCTCTGTATAAGAATAAGCAACTCTATAACCTTTACTAGAAACATGATTACCTGTATAAGTTAAAAAAGTAACATCATCTCTTCTAATAGTGTTAGGTCCTTCAATCCAATGATTAAGATTAGCCTCTTCTACTAAGACTTGAGGCTTTAAAACTTGACTATCATCTCCTGCCTCAAAATCTATAATTTGGCTCATTCTTAAACCAGCAGGAACATTAGTATGTATTAAATAAATACT
This sequence comes from Caryophanales bacterium, assembly GCA_031261365.1. Lineage (GTDB taxonomy): Bacteria > Bacillota_I > Bacilli_A > RFN20 > JAISJY01 > JAISJY01. The sequence continues at coordinate 7,497 of JAISJY010000199.1, forward strand.
TCCATCATCATTAACATGAAACGAACCATCAATACCTCTGCCTAAATTACCTGTAATTCTATTAAAAGGTCCTAAAGGATTATCGGCTTTATAGAAATAATGCCCTGAACCACCTTTAGACTGACACATATAAAAACTACCTTGATAATAGATAACCTCAGGAGCATAAGCATTTTCTGTTGTTGCATCAGTATTTGGAACCGCGAAACCTTTATACTCCCAAGTTATCATATCTGTTGACTCATAGACTTTAACACCTTTATTTGGACCTTGAGTAGAAGGATAAAGATAATATTTACCATTAAACCTCATTACAAAAGGGTCACCAATACCATAATAATATCTATCTTTACCAACGCCTCCCCACTGCCCATTTACTTCTAAAGGATTTTGGTAAGTAGCAGATTCAGGAAAAGAATAGACTTGCTCCCCCTCATTTAGAGGGAGACGCTTATCTATATCATAGCTTTCTTGGGGAGCAGAACTACTTGATTGTTTACCACAACCACTTAAAACTGTTGGAAATAATAAAAGCATTAAAAGTCCTTTCTTCATAACTAAGCTGTAATACTCAAGTTCTTGTAAGTTACCTCAGCTCCATTAGTGTAGAAACCTAAACGACCATGAGTGAAAGGTAAACTATCACTAACTTCAATTGCTTTAACATCATTAACAAAAACAGTATATAATCCACCTCTAACTACAACTTTAAGATGGAGAACAGTCGCAGATGGGTTTGCTCCTATCTTAGTCCCTAATCTATCAGCACTATAATTTAATTTTTCTAATCTAACTTCATTGTTATTTAAAGAAACATAATAACCTTGCATAGAAGTATAAGAATCATGTTGAGAGAAAGAAGCATTGTCGGCATGGAAAATAATACCAGCCGTTGAAGTTGCTGTACTACCGATAAACTTCATATCAACTTCCAAAGTAAAATCAGTAATTGTTGTATCACCTAAATAAACTAATTGTCTTGTACCTGCTGTAGCTCTATGTCCGTCTTCATGTAGTTTCCAAATAGTTTTATAATCAGCTCCTGTATCTAAATATGTCATTAAATTATGAGCAAATAAAGGAGTATTTGGACTTGCTTTAAAGAAAGATAAGTTTTGGAAATGAACACTTTCACCAACATTCTCTAAACGAACTTGATTAATCCCATTAACAATATTAAAGTCGGCAATTCTCGTTCTAATTAAAGTATCTGTAGTATCAATATTCGGTAAAGTAACTTTATAAACAGTTCCATCATCAATTCTAACACCTATCTTCTTCCCAGCATCTTCTTTTGGGTAAGTTAATTGTAAGCCATATAAACCATCATCTTTAAAGTTTACTAAATAAGTTGCTTTGTTACCTTCAAAAGTTAATCCAGCCAAAGAAGTATTAACATATTTACCTGAAGCAGGAGTAAGAGAAACACCACTACTTAAAGCAGGGTCATTACTATATAAACTTGCAGGTATAATTTCATGAGCTTGTTTAACTTCTAAAACATCTGATAAACCTTTGCCAACATTACTGAAAGCTGTATAACCAATAGTTGCACTCGTTAAATAACCTATCTTCCCACCTGTAGCCGTTAAAGAAGCATTTGTAATCTTTTGTAAATTGTCAAAATAAACATCAACTTTATTATCTCTTTGAGCGACTCTTAAACTATGCCAAACTGCAGGGTCATAATTCTTAACAATAGTTCCACTACCTTTTAAAGTAGAAACCCCATTAACAACTTGGTTTAAAGTAATAGTCTTTTCCCCTAATTTCAATTCCACAAAAGAATAATTATCAGCATCAACATAATCAATAGCTACTTTAGTTGTTGCACTATCTTTAAAATTAAACTCAGCACTAAAAGTAGCCTCTGAACTAGCAGAAGATAATAACTTTCCACTAGTTTCTAATAAATTACTCCCATCTGCAACATAAGCAGGTAACTTAGGAGCAATAGAGTTTTCACTTTGAGCTAAAGTAGTCATTTGAGCTCCATCAAAAAGAAGTCTTTCTATATTAAAACTTCTATTAG
>JAISJY010000135.1 GCA_031261365.1 Caryophanales bacterium
TTGTCTTAATGGTTTTCTTTCTACTCAAGCCTTTGTTCAAACTTATCGTGACTGTAATGTTTTTTCTTTAATGGCTAATCTTTTTTAATATTTCTTTCCATTACCCTGAATAGTTACTACTGATTAGAGTTTATTGGTAACAAATTAAACATTTAAATGTTTCTATCTATTATAATGTTATTATCACCTAAATAAGCAAAAGCAGACTTAATTCTTGGATTATCATTTAATATTGCTCTTACTCTTGTTATTGTATTATTTTGCTTTTTTGTATTATATAAATGAATGATATAGGCATTAACATTTGGATTATTATCTAATAATTCATTTAATTCTCTAACATCGTTTTCTAAATGATCAATATCATAATTTAATGATAATTCTATTACATATTCTGGAATTTTGTTGCCAAGTTTAAAATCATCCAACCCTATGCCTTCAATTGTGCTTGGCTCAAATATTGAAATATCAATATTGCCTCTGCGACCATTTCCTACCACATAAAGTGCATTTGGCCATTCTTTGTGAATTAGTTGCGTAGTTTGTCCAGAACTAAGCGAATAATGCTTAGATAATTCTTCTTTACTACTCAAAATCTTAAATAATTCACAATGTAAGGAATGCTCTACCCTATGTAAAAATGGGTGTTCCCTAAATCCTTCAACAAACTCAACAATCGCTTCTTCAACAACTTTTTTGATTTTCATAAAATCGTTCCTTTCTTTTTATTTTCAATTGACTTGAAATCTAATTAACTTTTTGCTTGATTTTCTATCAAGGCTTTATTGTAATTGCTGGGCGAACCCCAAGGTAAGAAATGTAAACATCGCTACTGGATAATGATCCACGATAGTTTAAAGTCTGAACTTGATTAGGATAGTAAATTCGCCTTATCCAATAATATCCTGTTCCATTATATGGTGAACTTTCAAGACTGTGTGCTCCATTTGCTTTTGCATAGTCTGTTACTATTGCATATCTCGTATTAGTAAAACCTGTTGAGCTACTAAAACCATAACTTGTATTTTGATAATCATCTCGAGATAATAAATAGACTTTATCTTCAATACTCAAATCACTTAATATTGTTGTTTGTATTGTGTCTTTCTCCATAGAACTAAAAGATTGATTATAAAATGTATTAATTAGATATTGTCTTATCTCACTATCTGCATATATGTTTGAATCATCGTCAAATCTCTTATTTGTTAGTAAATATTCAGATAATATTTGATATTCTCCATTACTACTTGATAATACTCTCCACTTTATTGGTTCTACCTTAAAATAATATGTTGTTCCACTTGTAATAGTTGTTCCATTATTGAACTTATAACCTGTTTCATAAGAAGTAGCATTTAACTTAGCATATTGTTCTCCATCATATTCATAATAATCATTATCATTTGTTTCTGTTATTGCATTTAGCGTTGCTATGGTTGTAGCATCATCCACTACAGTTTGAGGAAATCTGCCAAAATACATATAATGATAAGTTAAATCATATTCGTTTATTTCTTGAAATATTATTCCAAATATTATCTCCCATTTTGCATAAAATGTTTTATTGCCTGTTGAACCTTGTGGTATTTCAGTTATTACAGAACCATTAAAAGAATTATTCTCATACCAGCCAGCAAACACCGCTACATCTCTTGTTGGTGTTGGTAATGTTATTGTTTCTGTTTCTACATTATATGTTGTATTAGTTGCTCCTGCTCCTCCATTTAAGTTATATGTTATTGTATAAGTTATTGGGTCAGACCATCTAGCATAAAACTCTTTATTATTGATTGAACCTATTGATATTTCGGTTATTATAGAACCACTAAAATCACTACTCTCATACCAACCCATAAAAGCATAACCTGTTTTTGTTGGTGTCGGTAAAGTAAATGTATTTGTTTCTATTGTATAAGTTCTATCACTTACTCCTGTACCACCATTTAAGTGATATGTTATTATGTAGGTTACTATATTCCATTTAGCATAATATGTTTTATCACCTACTGAACCTTTTGGTATTTCAATTATTATTGAACCATCAAAATCACTACTCTCATACCAACCTAAAAAGTCATAGCCTGTTCTTATTGGTGTTGGCAATGTTATAGTTTCACTTTCTATTATATAGGTTGAATCAGAAACACCACTACCACCATTTAAAACAAAAGTTATGGTATATACTATTGCCTCCCATTTAGCATAAAATGCTTTATTCCCTGTTGAATTATGTGGTATTTGTGTAACTATTGAACCACTAAAGTCATTATTCTCATGCCAACCTATAAATGTATAACCTGTTCTTGTTGGTTCATTTAACACTATCGTTTCACTTTCATAATTATAACCAAAGTCTATTACACCTGTGCCACCATTTAAATAAAAAGTAACTGAATAAGTTGTTATCTCCCATTTAGCATAATAGGTTTTATCTCCTGTTGAACCTTTTGGTATTTGAGTTATGGCAGAACCACTAAAGAAATTACTTTCATACCAACCCATAAAGGTATAACCTGTCTTTATTGGAATAGGTAAAGTTATAGTAGGAGTTTCTGCATTATAAGTTGCATTTTCTAATTCTATTCCACCATTTACATAATATATTATTGAATATGAAATAATATTCCACTTTGCATAGAAGTTTAAATCACTATGAACTACTATTGGAAAGAAAGCTGTTTGACTTAATTCAGCATTAGTATACCATCTTAAAAAAGTATAACCATCTTTTTCTGGGGAAGTTACATTATTAAGAGAATAACCATCATCATAAGTATTACTTGCTAATAATTGCTCTCCATCATAAAAAGAAACTGTGTATCTATTTATTGTGGAACTACTGCTTGAAGAACTACTAGAACTAGATATAACATCGTTTGAACTACTATCTAAAGAACTTTCAAAATCCGAACTTTTATCACTAAACCCATTACTTGAACTTTTTTCACTTGTTTGTGAATTATTTATTTCAGGAACAGAATTACTACTTGTTAAATTTAAACAACTTACTAATGTAAATGAACTAAGTATTAAAATACCTATTTTATAAAATAACGCCCCCCCCCGCAACATTTCACATTTGTCTTCATTTTATTCTCTCTCCTATTTATTATCGTCTAATTATCGCATTCTTTTTCTCTTTGCCTATCTCTTACTCTTAATTTCCTCTTCTAATAATTTAATAAAGTTTTTAATAGGAACATTTATCTCTTCTCTACTACCTCTAACTCTATAAGTAACACTCTTTTCATTAAGTTCTTTATCACCAATAACCAAAGTAAAAGGTACTTTAGCCATTTGATGTTCTCTTATTTTATAACCAAGTTTCTCATCTCTAAAGTCTACTTTAGCTCTAATGTTATTATCTTTTAATAAACCATTAACCAATTTAGCATATTCCAAATGATATTCATTATTAACAGGTAAAACAACTACTTGCAAAGGACTTAACCAAGTTGGTAAAACACCTTTAGTTTCCTCTAATAAATACGCTGTAAATCTCTCTGTTGTTCCTAAAATTGCTCTATGTAAAACAACAGGACGAGCTTTCTCTCCCTTTGGATCTATATAAGTTAAATCAAATCTTTCTGGCAATAAGAAATCTAATTGACAAGTAGATAAGGTTAATTCATGATTTAAAGCTGTTCTTATTTGAACATCTAATTTAGGTCCATAAAAAGCTGCCTCACCTATTGCTTCTTCATAAGGTATTTTTAAATCATTTAACACTTGTCTTAATTTATCTTCTGCCTTATTCCACATATTATCATCAGGAAAATACTTTTCAGTATCTTTTGGGTCTCTTAAAGATAATCTAAAACTATATTTAGTAATGTTCATATCTTTATAAACATCTAAAATAAGTTTAACCACATTAGAAAACTCTTCTTCTATTTGGTCCGCTCTAACAAACAAATGAGCATCGTTTTGGCACATAGCCCTAACTCTTTCAATTCCTAGTAAAGCTCCACTAGCCTCATATCTAAAATCATGAGCCAATTCACCTATTTTAATTGGTAAATCTTTATATGAATGTAAACTATTCTTATAAACAAGCATATGATGAGGACAATTCATTGGTCTTAAAACTAACTCCTCATTGTCCATTTTCATAATCGGGAACATATTATCTTTGTAATGGTCCCAATGCCCACTAGTCTTATATAAAGAAGTTGTTGCTAAAACAGGAGTATAAACATGGTCATAACCTAAAGCTATTTCTTTATCTTGAATATATCTTTCTAATAATCTTTTTAAAGTAGCACCTGCTGGTAACCATAAAGGTAAACCTGCTCCAATTAAAGGATGTGTAAAGAAAATATCCATCTCTTTTCCTAATTTTCTATGGTCTCTATTTTTAGCATCTTCTAACATTTTCAAATGCTCTTCTAATTTCTCTTTACTAGATTGAATAACTCCATATATTCTTTGTAAAGTTTCTCTCTTTTGATCACCTCTCCAATAAGCTGAAGAAAAGCTTAATAATTTAAAGTTTCTTAATTTAACCGCAGATTCCACATGCGGACCAGAACATAAATCCGTAAACTTACCTAAATGGTATAAAGTAATTGTTCCATCTTCTAATTCATTTATTATTTCTGTTTTAAACTTATTATCTTTAAAAACCTCTAATGCTTTTTCTTTACTAATATTTTCTCTAATAAAAGTTGGATTAGCACTAATTACTTTGTTCATTTCTTTCTCAATAGCTTTTAAATCTTCATCAGTAATATTTCTGCCTAAATCCATATCATAATAAAAGCCCTCTTCAATAGCAGGACCAATAGCAAATTTAGTTTCAGGGAAAAGATTAAGAATAGCTGATGCCATTAAATGAGCCCCCGAATGATTTAAAAGGTGAAAGGCTTCTTTACTTTCTAAAGTTATAGGTTC
>JAISJY010000164.1 GCA_031261365.1 Caryophanales bacterium
TAGCAATTCCTTCTTTAATCATATGATGAGTTTTATAATTATTTAATTCAACTAAGTGTCCATCCTTATTCCTAAAAAGAACATCGCCTTCAGTTGGTTTATAAAATTGAGTAATACAATTAAAAACTGTTGTCTTACCCGCCCCATTAGGTCCAATAAGTCCAAATATTTCACCTTGCTTAACTTCAAAAGATAAATCATCAATAGCTTTTACCCCACCAAAATACATTTTAAGATTTCTTAACATCAATTGAATTTCAGTTTTATCTTTATATTCAATTAAAGCTTCATATCTTTCTTTTAAAAGAATTAATTTATTAAGTTTCTTTTGATATTGTTTCTCTTTCTTTTCTTGCAAAGTAGTATGTTCAGCACTAAGTTCTTCTAATTTCTTATTTACCAAAACTAATTTATCTGTGTATCCCACAAATAAATCTTCGTATATTAAATCAATTTTGCTCTTTCTTTTTTCATTAATAGCATTCTTTTTCTCTAAATACTTATTTGTTTTCTCTTCAAAAATAAGAATACTTTTTTGCTTTTCAGAATATCTTTTTTGAATTTGAGAGTTCTTTTCTTCCTTCTCTTTTTCTAATTCAGTAATTCGCTCTTTGGCTATATTTCTCACCTCAAGAGGATAATTAAGATGTAAATATTTTTCTTTTAATTGTTTTAAATAATCTTTTTTTTCTTCAGCTTGAAAATTAGCAAACTCAACTAATAGTTCATTAAGATTTTCTTTATCTTTATTTAAGGTTTTGTACTCTCTTAACTTCCAATATTGTTTCTTTTCAAATCTTGCTAATTTCTTTTCAATTAATAAATCATTTGAAGTAACATCATTAGAAATATTCTCTTGAACTTTAATTAGTTTAGCATACTTCTTATCATTATCTTGTAAACCTTCTGAAAGGTCTCTACTAGCATTATCTTTTTTTCCGATAACAAGACCTGTTCTATATTCATTAACTAAAACTTGAAATCTCAGTTTCCGAACATAGAACTTCAAGAAAAGAGGCTGTATATTAATCTTTGCCATACTTTTTCTCTCTCCTCTTATAGACTATCTTTTTAATCCATATTCGAACATCTGTAAATAGCCTAATTAATCCACCTGGATAAAACATCACCACAATTATAATTAAAACACCATTGATAATTAAAGGAAGACTACTCAAAATACCATCAGATAAAGCAGGTATTTGCTTAAATACTGCTAAATCTAAGCCAAAAATAACAAATGTCCCAAGCATAATTCCCCAAATTGAACCCATACCACCGACCACAACAGAAGCTAAAATATTTAATGATAAAGCCAAAGTCATCTCCGAAACTGAATCACCTCGAGTATTTAATATTTTTAAAACACCTGCTAAAGAACCTAAAATACCAGATAAAACAAAAGCTAATAACCGATAATTTACAAGATTTATTCCCATTGTTTGAGCCGCTGTTTCACTATTTTTCATAGCCAATAAAGCCCGACCAGTTGGAGAATTCATTAAATTATAAATTAAAAACATTGCTAAAGTAACAATGATAGCCACGATATACATAGCATCATTTCGGTCTAATTTATTAGCTAAATCACCAAACAAAGCAATACCATTTCTACCAAATCCTCCCGTTGAACCTGACATATAAACAGGAATATTTTTTATCACTTCAATTAATATTTGAGATAAGCCCATTGTAATAATAGCCAAATACATTCCAGATATTCTCAAAGAAACAAAACCAAAAACAATTCCAACCACTATTGCCAAAACCATAACAACAACTATAGCCATACTTAAAAACATTCCTGACTGAGTATATAAATAATGAAAACCAAAAGAACCAACTGCAATAAAACCAGCTGTCCCTAAAGAAGCTAAACCTCCATAACCTAATAATAATGCAAAACCTAAACCAGCCACAAAATAATAAGCGGTCTTATAAATTGCTCCAAATAAAGTAACATTTATAACACCTTGAGAGTTTAAAACTCTAGCATATGTTAAAAGTAAACCAACTACAATAAAGGCTAGATATGGTTTCTTCATAAAATCTTTTACATTTTTTAATAATTTATTCATATTAAACTTTTTTCTTTGCAACCTTTCCAATTATTCCAGAAGGTTTAATTAAAACAATTATTAAAATTGCCATATATAGAACAGTATTAGACCAAGATGATAATCCGACTTTTACTAATACCATTGGAATAAAACTTTGTCCAAAAGTAAAAATAAAAGCTCCAACTAAAGGACCATGAAATGTTTGAAAACCACCTAAAATTGATGAATAAAAAGCATTAATTTGCATATTTGTCATTATTCCAGCATTTAAATATACTCCAGTACTAGCTGAAAATGTTATAGCTGACAAAGCTCCTAAAGCCCCAGCAATTGCCCAAGATAAAGCATTTGTAACATTAGTATTAACACCCATTAAATTAGCCACCTTTTCATTTGAAGCAGTAGCTCTGAAACCTAAACCTAATTTTGTAAATTTTAATAAAGCAAAAATACCACCTATTAACAATATAGCAATAATTAAAGTTGCAACTGTATGTTCAGGAATTGAAAGAGGAGTATTAGGTATATTAATAGTTGAAGAAGAAAATGGATATGATATTCTATTTGCTATCCCGAAAACAAAAGGAATTAAACCATTAATAGCAATAACAATACCCATAGTTATAATTTGTTTTGTAACTGCATTTGTATATTTAGCTCTTCTAAAAATAACTACATCTATTAAAAGCCCAAAAACAAAAGAAACTAAAACACCGCCTAATATTGGCAAAATAATTAAAGTTGACCAATCTGGCAACTTTGCCGCTCCCAAAATATCATTTGAACCCGCATTACTAATCAAATAAGAAGTTACAAAAGCTCCAACAACCCCCAGCATTCCTTGAGCAAAATTAGTTGTTGAACTTGTTTTAAATATTAAGACAATAACAAAAGTTGCTAATCCTAAAAAAGAAAACTGGGTCAAAGTAGCAATGAGATTTTGTAAAATACCCCACATACTAGCCCCACCTAATGATATTAGCAGCCCAAACATAACCAATACCAGCCGCTAACATACATATCAAAGTTCCTTTTTTAATCTTTTTCTTTTTTAAAGCCAAATGTAAAGATAATATTTGATCAATTTGACCAATATGTCCATAATCTTCTAAATATATAGTTTGTTCAGGAGTTAGTCCTAAATCTTTTAATAAAGACTCATGTCCACTTCTCTTAATGTGCAATATAGCTAAATAACCATTTTTAGCAAAGTCTTCTCTTGTATAACCTGCTTTTCTTAATGATTCATCAATACATTTGTACCAATTTGGCATACTAACCTCATTAAGTCTGTTTTTCATTTTAAGAGGGTCCATTAATCTTAAAGAATGTCTAGCCTCCTTATAATTTTTAGCAGTGATAGGATTACATTGTCCCCCTATAACTACTCCAGCAGTTCTCGCTAAACTACCATCAGAAATAATATGTGAACCTAATAATAAGTTCTTTTCATAATCTCTTTCTAATAAAATAGCCCCACCACCAGCTGCTAAATTATACATCATAGACATATCTTTATCAGTATAATCAACAAAATCAACATTTCTATAACCACCAACTACTAAAACTCTTTTAGCTTGTCCATCAGCCACTAAAACATCATGAGCTAATTTCATCGCACTCACACAAGTACAACATCTATTTTGAACATCAATACCCCAAGCATTAAGAGCACCTATTCTATCTTGAACATAACAAGCACTAGTAGTTAAAGGGTATTCTTTATATTCTTCAGTAATACACAAAATAACATCAATAGATAAAGGGTCAATTTGATATTTCTCAATTAAATCTAAAGAAGCTAAAGCTCCCATTT
>JAISJY010000176.1 GCA_031261365.1 Caryophanales bacterium
ATTCATTTGAAGATCCTCTTGATTTTCAAAATTATTTATCACAATCTAGCACTGGGAGCATTGAAACATCTATTCCCTTATTTTCAACTTTCGCTTTAGCATCATTTACTGTTTCGGGGAATGTTAAGTGGGAAGATGTTAATGGAACGGCACATAATGCCCGTTCTGTAAAAGTTTCAGTGTTTAGTTCAACTGGCTCGATTCTTAATACAGGTTATACTGATACAAGTGGTAATTATTCACTATCTTTTAATAAAAACGGTGTTTCTTATATTGGTGTTGCAACTTATTCAAGCTCTCAAAATATTTCTGTTGAAACTGCTTCTGGGACTGTTTATACATATAGCGATGGTACATTTTATTCTATAAGTTCATTAAGTTCATTATCTGTTAATTTTGAATTAGATAATATAAGTGATGGTGGCAAGGCATTTCAAGTTCATCAAGCCTTACATTTAGGTTATTTATATTATTCTGGACATGCTACAACTACTTCTCTTTTACATGTTGAATTTCCAAGTTATTCAACTTCATTTAGTTCAACATCTAAAAAAATAGAAATCTTACACGATGATGCAAATGATTGGGATGTTACTTTACATGAATATGGACATTTTATTGCTGATGAACTTGGAATTATATCTGTTGGAGGTTATCATTATCCGCTTCAAGATTTAACAGAATTATATGGTAAAACTTATGCAAATCGTCTTGCTTGGTCTGAAGCTTGGGCAACCTATTTTTCTATTAGTCTACAACTTGTTCAAAACGCATCTTCACTTAATATTCCAAATGTCGGAGATGTTAATTATACCGATACTGAAGATTGGTATTATAATGTCAATTTAGAAACTTTGGCTACTCAAATAGATACTGAATTATATTCACCTTCATTTGTTCAAACAACTTTTAGTGAGGCTAGCGAAAATGGAATTATTTCCTTATTATATGATATAGCAGATAGTTCAATATCTGAAGCGTATGACATTTTATCATACGGGCATGAAAATCTATTTGACTTTTATATTTCTCAGAAAAAGAACACTCTTTCATTGTTTATCAATCAATTGTATTCTAGTGTAAATATTAATAGTATTGGAAAATTACTTGAATTTTATCATGTTTCTTCATTACCTTCTTCACCTTCAAATAATAGTTTTGTAGGTTCAACATCTCCAACTTTGACATGGGTTTCACAAGGCGGAATTGGAATATACCAAAATAATAGTTTTGTTATTGTAATTACTGACCCTGAGGGAAATGTTTTGCATACTTCAAGCACACTTACATCTAATTCCTATTTAATTCCTTATCATGTTTGGAATTATATATATAGTCAAAACTTTGATTTTATTCAGTGGAGAGTGGAGTCATATCAAACAATCGCATATACTACTGGAAAATATGTATCAAGTACATTTTCTATCTATTTATATTAATGCTTAATTTTCTATTTGAAACTCTATAAACTCAAGTAGAAACTCTAATTTCTTTGCTTTTTTTATAATTTTTTTTCAATATTCTTGCTTATTTAATGGTGAATAGTTACAGTGCTTTGTAGAAATGATAGTGTTAAATTGATAAACTTATATTTGTGTCATATTATGTAAGTAAGTGAGGAGGCATTGAGTATTATATATGATTAGAAAAATACGATTAGTTTTTGTTCAAGTATTATTGTTACTATTCCTTTTCTCGTGTTCTATAACAACTTCTGATTGTTTCGTAGAAGACATATATGCTCAAGTTGTTTCAGAGGGAAATCCAATTAAGGATTATTCTCCACCTAATATTTATGATAAATCGGATTATATAATGATTGCTCAAATAGCCAGTAAAGTAAGTGTAATAAAGTATCAATACATTGGTTATGATGCTAAAAAGATTTGTGTTGATGTTTCTAATGTTATTTTATTAAAAAGTACTTTAATGAATGAAATTAATAAAATGAGTTTTACATATTGTAAATTTTCCTCCTCGTTAGTCAAAGACATATCAAAAAGATATAAAAAAGGTGAATTTTTTATTTTTGCAGGTCTTTTTGGAGATGATGGTTATATTCCTGCATACCTTAATAAAATACCTGTTAACTATGTTTATGATTATTTTCCCTTAGAATATTATGATCCTTCAAAAAGTTTATCTGAACAAACAATTTTAAATGATTATTATCAACAATTTATTGATTTAAAAGAAATTTAATGATTAAAACAACTTATATTCATAGTAATATTGTTTTTTAATTTATAATATCAATATGGCAACCGATAGAGATTATATCGCCTTTGTGGCAGAATGTTTAAAAGAGACAGGAATAGTAACTTACCGTAAAATGTTTGGTGAGTATATGGTTTATGTTTGCAAACAGTTAAAACAATATTAATGATTTTAAGATATCTAGTTTTCATATCTTCATAATCAACTTTATTACTACTTTTTAACTTAGTATGAATATCTAATAATAAATCTTTTAATTTTTTACTTGGTAAGTGTTCTTCAAAATTATAACTGTATCTTAAGTACCTTGGCATGAGCATTATATTTAACACGAGAACACATATTAAACTTATATAATGTTTAGAGTGATAATGAACTAATGTTTCTCTTTTTTGCAAGAAAAATCTCGGCTTTATTAGAAAATTAATAAAAGCGGAATAGTTGAGTAAAAAATAATTGAAATAATGCTTGACATTTTTTTAAAAATAGTATAATAGTATTGACAAATAGTTGTAAATAACAAAAAGGGAGGTAAATAATAGTGAAAAATAGTTGCAAAAAAGGATTAAAATTAGTTATTTTTGGTATGTTGGCGACTATATTTATTCCAACTTTGAGTAGTTGTGCTGTTATAAACAGCAAAGGTGGTGATGAGCAAAGTGATTTGTTTGAAAATAAAACTGAAGAGAATGTAGAAGTAATTCATTTTTCAGATGGATTTAATTTTGATTCTTCTTCTAATTCTAAACTACATCCAGCTAGTTATATTGCTTATGAGTTTATTACTATAAACGATGATTATTTTGTTAGGTGTTATGTGGGAATATTATCTTCTGTTATTTATAGTTACACTTATGATAACGCGAAAAATTATGATTTTCAATTAGTAGCTACTCTTAACTCCAATGACATAACTGAAACTTTGTCAACATTAGTAATTGAAAATTTTATTTCAGAAGATTATTTTATTGAAATAGTTGAAAACGATACTATTTGCGGAGGTGCTCCACAAATAATTGATTTTAAAAAGTCATTTCTTATAAAAATAGATGAACCAAATTATGAAATAGGTCAAATACGGTTTTCACTTTCTAATATTTCTGACGGGTCAATTAATGGGTTAAGTGAATATATTAGCACTGCCTTATATTTTGTTAGAAAAAATGGACAAATAATTTTTGGAAATTCAACAATATACAATGATTATGTTTAAAAATAAGATTGTTTGATTATTTAATTTTTTGGAGGATTGTATGAAAAAGAGTTTTGATGTTGTTGTTTTGAGTTTTATTTTATTGCTGTCGCTTTACACAAAACACACTTCATTAAAACAAATTAATGAAAATCAAAGTGCCTCATCAAAAGAAATACAACTTACCGTTGCTGATAATATTGTTAGTCATTCTGATGATTTTACAATTTTTGTAGAGAATAGTGCTCAGTTAACTTTGGAATTTGAATTTGACTTTAGTAACGATAACATAACCTCTTCTTTTTAAATTTCAAATATTTCAGAAACAGGTTCAATATTTGCAGGGCAGTCAATTAATGAAGGTCAATTTCAAATTGATGTTTATATTTCGGTGTCAAACGAAAATGGATTTCTTTTTAATGTTGTGCGAAAGGTATATGTTTACTCAACAGTAACATACGATTACATTTCAACACTATCAAAAGATAACGCTGTAGAGTATTCATTTGAAGATCCTCTTGATTTTCAAAATTATTTATCACAATCTAGCACTGGGAGCATTGAAACATCTATTCCCTTATTTTCAACTTTCGCTTTAGCATCATTTACTGTTTCGGGG
>JAISJY010000017.1 GCA_031261365.1 Caryophanales bacterium
ATTACTAGTCGTCTTTTGGTCAATAGCAATAGCTGGACTTAATCCTTCAATAGAATCAACATCAGGTTTCTCTAAGCCACCTAAAAACTGTCTAGCATAAGATGATAAAGATTCCACATATCTCCTTTGTCCTTCAGCATAAATAGTGTCAAAAGCTAAAGTTGATTTACCTGAGCCACTTAAACCCGAAAAAACAATAAACTTATTTTTTGGTAATTCTAAATTAATATTCTTTAAATTGTTTTCTCTGGCACCTTTAATTATTATTTTGTCATTCATATTATTTTAAGATAAGTAAATAAATTAGTAATATTCTTATCATTCTCCTCTGTGTATGGTTTAAGTTTTCTATAAGTCTTTTTAGAAAATATTCTTGGTATTAGATATCTTAAATGATAAAAAGGATACAAAAGATATTGCCACCATTTAACTTGAATTGCCTTAATTAAAACCTTAATATTAGGAAATAATTTAGATAATAAAAAGCCAACCTTATTCTTTCTAATAGTTTGAATAGCATCAACATTATGATTTTTACCATACTCTCCACCATATATTATGAAACTTGTAAAACTATCATAAATATCGTTAGAAATAGTATCTAAATCTTTTAATTCAATTTTCAAATCTAACTCTTGGACACATACTTTTAAGAGTAATAAAAAGAAATTATATAAATTGTTCTTTTTACATATTTGTATTATTTCCATAAATATATCTTGATTTCTTTCAAATAAATAATAAAAATCAATTACATATTTTAAACCAATACCACCTCTGCTTACATGAAAATATAAATGCCCTAAGTTCTGTAAAAAGTTATATAAAGGGTCTAATTGATAAACCTTTTCATAATCTTTATACTTGATTAAATGCTTTTCATAATCTAATAAATAAGGATATTCAAAAGGTCCAAGAGCTTCATGTAATTCAAATAAAATACCATTTTTAGTAGCATTTAACTCAATTTCAAAGTTTTTCTCTATTGCAAAGCCTATACTTTCCAAAACTTTAGTGGCTTTTTCATAATACTGTGGTTTAACCATAAAATCAATATCACCCATTAAACGGTGATTAGGATTAGGATAATAATCCTTTAAAACTTGTCCTTTTAAAACAACCATATCTAAATTTGCTTTATTAAAAGCCTCAATAACTTCATCAAATAATAATTGTTGTTGGACTGCTCTTATCTCGCTTCTTAAAACATTATTAATAATTACCTTACTACCAAGAAATAATCCTAAAACAGGGACCCTATTACTAATTAAAACCTTTTCAAGAAAAGGAATATTTGGCTCAAATGAAAGTTCGGTTATCTTGTTAAGGTACTTTTTTATAAGTTCAAATACTTGTTTCTTTCTTAAATCCATCTTAACTATTCTAACATAAATAACCCTATTAAGAAAGCATAAACAAATTGGAATGGGAAACATCTTTTATTAAAAAAATAATATATAATATTCAAGTGAGAAAAATATTTAAAATCATTGGACCGCTTGTCTTATTAATTGGAATTATTTTAATAATTGTAGGCTTTATAGATTTCTTTTCCAGCATAACAAAGCCTACTCCACCGACAAAGTTTTATTTTTTCTTTATCAGTTTTCCACTTATTTTTGTTGGTTTTGTTTTAAATAGTATTGGCTTTAATAAAACTAATAAGCAAAAAACACCAACTAAAAAATGTCCATCTTGTGGAGCTATAAATAAAAATAATGAAGATAATTGTCCTTATTGTGATTATAGTTTAAAGGAGTAATTATGGGAAATATTATGGAAACTATTTTTGATATCGCTTACTTATTAACCTCTATCGGTTTAGGAATATTTATAATTATTAAAGCTAAAAAAGGACCTTTTCTTATCTTTGGAATTGCCGTGCTTCTTTTAGGATTAGGAGATGCCTTCCATTTAATACCCCGTATCTATGCTTTAAATAATGGAGGTACAGCCTTATATCCAGCCCCTTTAGGTATCGGTACTTTAATAACCTCTATAACTATGACAATATTCTATATTTTGTTATATCACTTCTATCAAATAAGATATCATAAAAACAATAAAACTATTACAATTATTCTTTATCTTTTAGCTTTAATAAGAATTATTCTATGTGCTTTTCCTCAAAACCAATGGACTAGTGCTGATTCACCTTTAACTTGGGGAATAATCAGAAATATTCCTTTTGTAATTATGGGAATTATTATTTTACTTTTATTCTTAAAGGATGCCAAAAATGATAAAAGATTTAAATGGTTTTGGTTAGCTATTTTATTGAGTTTCTTATTCTATATGATAGTCGTTTTATTTGCAGGAACTTTAAGTATTTTAGGGATGTTCATGTTGCCTAAAACAATATGCTATGTCTATTTAATCATTATGGGATTATTACAGTTATTGAAAGAAACAAATGAAAGTTCAAGTGATTTATCAAACTCTATCAGGTCATAGTAGAAAAGTAGCTGAAGCTTTAGCTCTTCCTTTTAATGTTTTAGCTAAACCTTTTTCACAATATGTTAATCAAGAAACTGATTTATTATTTATCGGTGGTGGTATTTATGCAGGTAAATTAAATAAAAAGTTTGAAATATTCTTAAATAGTTTATCTAATAAAAACATCAAAAAAGTTGTAATATTTACTACTTCTGCCAGTGATAAATCAGCTTTTGAACAAATAAAAGCTATCTTCTTAAAAAATAACATTGAAGTTGCCGATAGTTCTTTTACTTGTCGGGGAAGATTTCTTTTTATGAATTGGCATAATCCCAATAAAGAAGATTTAACAAAAGCAACTGAGTTTGCTAAAACATTTATTTAATAAATAACTCATATTACAAGAAAATAAAATAGAGGAGACTGAGTTATGTGTTTGATTTGTGAAAGAATTGAGATGATTAAAAGAGGAAAAAATTCATTTTTTGTAAAAGAATTAGAGACCGGTTTTGTTGTTCTCGGTGATTATCAATGTTTTAAAGGTTATACATTATTTTTGTGCAAAGAACATGTTACAGAATTACATCAGCTTCCAAGAGCGTTTAAAGTTAAATATTTAGAAGAAATGTCAATAGTAGCAGAAGCTTGTCAAAAAGCATTTGATGCTGATAAAATGAATATTGAATTATTGGGCAATGGAGATGCACATGTACACTTTCATATTTTTCCAAGAAAAAAAGGTGATACACCAATTCCTGGTCCTGTGTGGTGGGTTTCAAAAGATGAAATGTTTAATGATAAAGTTAAACCTACAAAGGAAGAATTAGAAAGGCTTAAAAAACTACTAAGAATCCAATTATCAAATCTATTAAATAATTATCATTCATGATGTCTTAAATTAGAAATATTAGGCTCAAAATAGAATGTTTTTAGCAATATAACTTGTTTAAAACAATAAATATATATTAAAAAGCTAATATGAGGAGCAAACTCTCTTAAAAATATTTTGTGATACTAAAACATTTATCTAATTTAAAAAGACTACCAATTTCTTGATAGTCTTTACTTTTTAACCTTGTCTTGCTACTTCACTTAATAAAGTTTGATATCTGCCTTTAGCCTTTTCTTCACATTCTATAAATAACTCTTGAGCATGTAAAGGATTTACTTTAGGCAATTGAGCAAATCT
This sequence comes from Caryophanales bacterium, assembly GCA_031261365.1. Taxonomy (GTDB): domain Bacteria; phylum Bacillota_I; class Bacilli_A; order RFN20; family JAISJY01; genus JAISJY01. Next base: position 3,626 of record JAISJY010000017.1, read on the forward strand.
AGTTTCTCCTAATAAGAAGTCTCTAAACTTCGTAAAATCAGGTTCCTTAGCATCTATTGTTAAAGGCTTTTCTAAACGAGGATCAAATCTATAAGGAGTAAAATAACCAGCCTCAACTGCTTTTCTTTGAGTAGTTTGGTGATTACCTAAGCCACCTTTAATACCATGTTCCATACAAGGAGAATACGCGATAATAACTGAAGGTCCATCATAACTTTCAGCTTCTTGTAAAGCTTTAATTAATTGAACAGGATTTGCTCCCATACTAACTTGAGCTACATAAACATTTTTATAACTCCGAGCAATTGCCCCTAAATCTTTTTTAGGTGTTACTTTTCCAGCTGCTGCAAACTTAGCAATAGCACCTGTTTGAGTTGATTTACTAGCTTGACCACCTGTATTAGAATAAACCTCAGTATCAAGAACTAAAATATTAACATTCTCTCTTTGAGCAATAACATGGTCTAAACCACCATAACCAATATCATAAGCCCAACCATCCCCACCAACTATCCAAACAGACTTATTAATTAAATCTGCTTTATAATCTAATAAAGCCTTAATTTTACTTGATTTACTAACTTCAACTAATCTAATAATTTCATCTTTTAAAGGACGAGTAACTTTTCTATCTTTTTGATTTTCTAAATAAGTTTTCAATAAAGTTCTTAATTCAGGTTCAACAGTCTTTAAAGAACCTTCAATAATATTTCTAATTTCTTGTAACTTATAATCAGTAGCCGTTCTCATTCCAAAACCATACTCCGCATTATCTTCAAATAAAGAATTAGCCCAAGCAGGTCCTTGCCCATCAGCATCAATAGCAAAAGGATTACTTGGAGTTGAACCAGAATAAATAGAAGAACAACCGGTCGCATTAGCCACTAACATATCTTTACCAAATAATTGAGCTACTAATCTATAATAAGGAGTTTCTCCACAACCAGCACATGCCCCACTAACTTCAAAATAAGGTTTTAATAAACTAGCCCCTTTAACCATAGTAATTGGGAATAAATCAGCTTTATAAGTAACATGTGCAACAACATAATCAAAGTCTAAAACTCTTGGAGCTTGAGATTTAACATCCACCATAGCTAAAGCTCTACTTGGAACACCTGCCACTGGATGAACAGGACATTCATTAGCACACAAACCACAACCAACACAATTATCAGGAGAAACTTGAACAGTCCAATATAAATCTTTCTTACCTAAAACAGGAATTACATTGTCTTGAACACTCTTTGGAGCTACTGCTAATTCTTCAGCTGTTAAAACAAAAGTTCTAATTGTTGAATGCGGACAAACAAAAGCACATTTACCACATTGAATACAATTTGCTTTAGTCCACTCTGGAACTTCACTAGCCGTATTTCTTTTTTCTTTCAAAGAAAGATTATTTTGCATTGAACCCGTTAATAAACCACCTTTAGCAAACTCACTAACCGGTATTTCATTACCATCTAAAGCCGCTATAGAAGAGCAATAATAATCAAAATATTCATCATCAACACGAGCATTTTCTTTATGAACTTCTAAGTTAAGCCAATTTGGATCAACTTCAACTTCTATCAAAGCTTCAGCACCTTTATCTAAAGCGGTGTAGTTTAATTTAACAACATCATCACCTTTCTTTGAATATGTTTTATAAGCAGCTTTCTTCATATAATCTAAAGCTTCATCAAAAGGTAAAATTGCTGGGTTTAATTTAAAGAAAGCAGACTGTAAAATAGTATTAGTATGTCTTCCCATTCCAATACTTTTAGCAATTTCAGTGGCATCAATAATATAAAACTTAGCATGTCTTCTCGCTAATTGTCTTTTAACTTTATTCGGTAAAAAAGCTAATATTTCTTTTTTAGAGAAAGAGGTATTTAATAAAAATGTTCCACCCTTCTTTAAGTTCTTTAACATATCAAACTTTAAAATATAAGAATCTTGAGAACAAGAAATAAAATCAGCATTAGTCACATAATAAGTTGAATGAATTGGAGTAGGTCCAAACCTTAAATTACTTCTAGTTGTCCCACCTGCTTTTTTAGAATCATAAGCAAAATAAGCTTGAGAATATAAATTAGTATGGTCTCCAATAATTTTAATAGATGATTTATTAGCACTGACAGTTCCATCACTTCCTAAACCATAAAATAAACAAGAAGTATAATCATTATGGATGTGATATTCACTATCAATTGGTAGTGATAAATGTGTTAAATCATCATTAATACCAATTGTAAAACCTGTAAATACTTTCTCAGAGTTTAAGAAATCATAAACCGCTTTAATTTGGTTTGGTTGAGTATCTTTACTTGATAAACCATATCTGCCCCCTACTAAAACTTTAAATCTTCTATTAGACTGAGCCACTGATGCTACAACATCTAAATATAAAGGCTCACCTAAGGCTCCTGTTTCTTTTGTTCTATCTAAAACAGCTACCTTTTTAACACTTCTTGGTATAGCGTTTAATAAATGTGTGGCAGAAAAAGGACGGTATAAATGAACTTTAACTAAACCGACTTTCTCGCCTTTAGCATTTAAATCATTAATAACTTCGGTAATTGTTTCAGTTACACTTCCCATAGCAATAATAACTCTATCAGCATCTTTTGGTCCAACATAAACAAAAGGAGCATATTTTCTACCTGTTAAACGACTAACCTTTTTAAAATATTCTTCAGCTATTGGTAAAACATTCGCGAAATGACTATTTTGGGCTTCACGAGCTTGAAAATAAATATCATCATTTTCAGCTCCACCTCTTGTAACAGGAAAATTATGAGGATTTAAGGCTTCATCTTTAAAAGCTTTAACAGCTCCTAAATCTAATAACTTTTTCCATTCACTACCTTCAATAACTTCAACTTTTTGAATCTCATGACTTGTTCTAAAACCATCAAAGAAATGTAAAACAGGTGCTTTACTCTTAATAGCTACTAAATGAGCTAAAGGAGCTAAATCACTCGCTTCTTGAACTGAATGAGAAGCGATCATTGTAATTCCTGTTTGTCTAACAGCATAAATATCTTGATGATCTCCAAAAATAGATAATGCTCTAGTTGCTAAACTTCTTGCCGAAACATGAAAAACTGTTGGTAATAATTCGCCTACTACTTTGTAAATATTTGGAATCATTAATAATAAACCTTGTGAAGCAGTAAAAGTAGTTGCTAATGAACCTGCTTGAGCCGCTCCATGAACAGCCCCTGCTGCCCCTGCCTCTGACTGCATTTCTACCACTTTAACCTTACTACCGAACAAGTTTTCTTTCCCATCTCTTGCTGACCAAGCATCAGCATATTCTGCCATTGGTGAAGAAGGAGTAATCGGGAAGATAGCTGTTACCTCTGTAAATAAATATGCTCCTGTTGCTGCTGCTTCGTTTCCATCCATTGATTTAAAATATTTTTTAATAGCCATAGTGCCTCCTAGTTATATAAACTAACATTATTATTATATAATATCTTTACCTATTGAGTAGCAAGAAAAGCTCTTTTTTATTATTAAAAGACAACTAAAGAAAGGAATTAAGTCCTTTTTTATAATAACATCATTTTATAAATAACAAAATCTTTTCTACATTTTTTGTTTCATAAATCAAATCATCAGCTATTATGTCTTTTAATGCGTGTATTATATATTTCAATTATTTGAATTTCTTTCTATAAAACTCCAATAATTCATGCGTTTCTTCTTTTGTAGCCCGTGGTGCAGTAGGAATATGACTTAAATCCAACTTATCAGGCGAATTCAATACTTCTAATAAAGAGTTAATACTATTTCTATCAATTACTAAAGTTCTTCCAAAACTTTCTGTTGCCATATCTCCTCCTTTTGATAAACCAATTATAACACCTTAATAAAATAAATGTTTATTTCCCTCTAATAACAATAGTTTCTTTTTTATTTCTAAGCCACCAGCATAGCCTGTTAAAGATTTATCAGAGCCAATAACCCGATGACAAGGAACAATAATCATTAACTTATTTTTATGACAAGCTCTTCCGACTGCTCGACTTCCTTTAGCTGAACCAACCTCAATAGCTATCTCTTTATAAGTCTTAGTAGTTCCATAAGGAATATTTAATAAGGCTTGCCAAACTTTCTTTTGAAAATCTGTCCCCTCTAATAATATTAATAAATCAAAAGTTTTTCTTTGCCCCTTGAAATACTCACTAATTTGTTTTTCTATTTCTTTAACAAAGGGACTATCTGTTTCATTTAAAGGTTCATTACTTAAATTAAGAGCCAGAAGATAACCATCTTTACTTATTATTTCTAACTTTCCTACTTTACTTTGAATAATATTTTTCATTTCTCTATCTATTATATTATAATTTATTAAAGAGGTATTAATATGACAAAAACAAAAAAAGATATTGAAACATTGAATTACAAAATAAAAACATTAGAAGAACAATTTAAACAATTAAAAGAAGAAGATAAAATTGCCTCTACTTTAAATAAACTTAAAGAAATAGAAGTATACATTGGCAAATTAGAAGGAACTATCAGTGGTTATGCTATTTCTTTTAATAATACTTTAAATGAATATAAAACTAGCATTAAAGACGAGGTTAAAACTCTTTCAAATGTTGCTTTAGAAACAAACATTGTTAATAAAGTGGTTAATGAAGCTGTTGATAAGCTAACAACCATTTTAAAGAAACATTATCAAGAAAAAGTAATTGATAATGAATTATTATCTCAGTCATTAGATGATGTTATTAATAATTTAAAAGAAGATTTACACTTATCTGTTCAAAGTAATTTAGATTTACAAACTTCTATTAAACCTTTAGGAGCCGATGAATATACCCATATGTCATTTAAAAAACTCTTAAGTTGTCTCAAAGCTGGTATTATTCCGATGTTAGTAGGACCTGCTGGAACAGGTAAATCAACTGCTGTTGAACAAGTTGCTAGAGCTTTAAATCTAAGGTTTTATACTGCCAACAGAGTTCAAAACGCTTTTGAATTAACAGGCTATACTGATGCTGTTGGCAAATATGTTTCTACTCAATTTTATGAAGCCTATAAGAATGGTGGTATTTTCTTTTTTGATGAAGTAGATGCCTCTGCTCCTGAAGCTTTAGTAACTATAAATACAGCTATTAGTCAAGGTTATATGGCTTTTCCTGGCACTAACATTCCTGTCCCGATGCATAAAGATTTTAAAATGGTGGCAGCAGGTAATACTTATGGAAATGGAGCAAGTAGAGAATACTGTGGTAGAAATGCTTTAGATGCGGCTACTTTGGATCGTTTTATGATTATTGAATGGGATTATGATAAGGGACTAGAACAAAAGTTAATCAATGATACTTACCTTTTAAACTTTTGTTGGGGTTTAAGAAATGTTATAACTAATAATAGAATTCATATTATTATTTCAACTAGAGGTATTTTAGCTACTTTAAAGATAGTTAGAATTCCTGAAAATGTTTTTAGTGTGGCTGAAGCCTTAAAAGGAAACTTATTTGAAGGTTTAAATAAAGATACTGTAACTAAATTAATCGCGGGACTAGATGCTTTAGATAAAGCCAATACCACTGTTCATAGTAGTTATTTATATAGTAGTAATCCTTATTACATTGCTAGTAAATCTTTAATTTCTACTTTAAAATGAAACAAATCTACCATAAAAATAATAAAGATATCATTGAATATTCCTTTTATTCACTTTCAGAGTATTGTGAATATTTACAAACAGGTACTCATAATCCTAAAATAACAACAACCACTAGTAAAGATACTACTAGAAACGAATGGAGTGGAACTACTTCTTATGATGAAGCTCTTAACCTTTGTTTATATGGTGATTATTCTAATAAGTTTAATGAACTTTTAAAATTAAAAGATGTTTTAGATGTTGAACTAACAGAGAAAAGAAAGATAGCAACTCAAGTGGATTCTGTCACTGGTTATTTTCCTCATGTTCCTAATTATATTAAAGGTTTTCCTAAACAAATGATCGATACGGTTTATACCGAATTTAAGAATACCGAATTCATTAATATTTATTTCAATGTTTCTCAATTAGGGACATATAGCAAAGAACAATTCTATCATAAAGGAGTTATATGTTTGTCATTAATAGACCATTTTGAGAAATTAGGTTATAAAGTTATTCTCAAATTATTCGCGGGTTCTTATTGTAATTCTCAAATTATCTTAACTTTCTTTAATTTGAAAAGTGAAAATGAAAAGTTAGATTTAAGAAACTTATTCTTCCCGATGACCAATGTTTCTTTTTTAAGAAGACTTAATTTTAGATTAAGAGAAATAACTCCAGAATTAGAAGGCTATTGGTCAGTCTCCTATGGTTATTCTTTAAAAAGTAATGAGATTAAAGACTTACTTGACACTAGTAATACTTCTATTATTTTAAGTTACCCTGATGAAATAGGTATTCAAGGTAAAGATTTATTAGCAGATGCTAAAAGGTGTTTTGATTTTATAGGATTAAAAGATTTATTATGAAGTATGCTTTAATTACAGGAGCTAGTGGTGGTTTAGCTTCAGCTAGTATTAAATATTTATTATCTACCAATGAATATTTTGTTTTTGCTTTAGATATTAAAGAAGATGTTATTAATAATAAAGAAAATTATTTAGGAATTGTCTGTGATATAACTGATGAAGAAAGTGTCATTGAAGCTTTTAAAATAGTTTCTACTATTACTAAAACTATAGATATTGTAGTTAATTTTGCAGGTATTATCATCATAGGTTCTTTAATTGAAACTGAAATAAAAGACATTAG
>JAISJY010000019.1 GCA_031261365.1 Caryophanales bacterium
TTAAAGAGTATTGACTTTGTTTTTCATATTGGTTTGTTTTTCTGTTACAAGAAAATAGACAATTATCGTTTTCTTTGCTCGATCAATACTTTTTTGGGCTATTTCTTGCAATTGCCCTAAAAAAGTGATTATTCGACTTGATTTTTTCTTTTTTTTGCAAATATTATTCAAATTGTGAAAAATTTAAAAAAGCCTATTTTAAAAAATATTAAAAAAGCCTTTTAAACTCAAGTATAATTTATATATAAGGGGGTAAAATAATGAAAATTTTACAATTAGTTAATCTGTTATTGTTAGCTACTTTAAATTCTGGGTTGGTTTCTAGTGTTGATGTAAATAGAGATGTTAAAAAAGTTGTTAATCCGAACAATGAAGTCTCTTATGAATTAGGTGATACTGTTTTGGAACACGGAGATGAGTTTAATGTTGAATATGAAGAAATTTATACTGAAATAGTTTTGGGTAATATATTACTTTTAAACTTAGAGCATTATGAAATTAGTACTACTTCAGATGAAATTGATTTACATGATGATGGAATGAGTATTAGATTATCTTCTAATATAATTGGTGAAATTTCAGCAGATGTTATTATTGAAAAAGTAACTGTTGATTATAAAAGTGGAATACCAGAATCACGAGAGACTATTTTTGAACATACTTTATTTATTAATGCAACTAGTGAATATGATTATCTTTCTGATGTAAACTCAAAAAACATTAAAATTAAGAATATTTCTAGTGGTTCTCCATATAATTTAGTAAGAATAGAGTCCATTAAGATTTATTATAAGATAATATATGATATTTCTGAGACAGCATTTATTGCTTCTGGTCCCCAATATGTTTGGGCATTTCAAAATAATATAGCAATTAATTCTACAATGCCAGTATATAAAGCCTTTCATCTTTCTGAAAAATTTGAGGTTAATAAAAATTATGCTGTGACTTTAAGATATAAATTAGGAACAATAAATATTTACTCATCTAAATATACTATGGCAGATAATGGCTATGTTTCATTTGAATTATTAGATAGCAATTTAGTTATTAAGAATATTGAAATTGAAACATTGGTTGTTGATGATGCTTTGGCAATGCCATATGGTAATTCAACTTCAGAATATGCCCAATTTATTGTTACAACGGAAGAAGAATATTTAGGAGAATATAGTAATGATGAATATGCAGATGTTCCTTTATCATTAGAGTGTAATTCAAATAGCTTCACTATTGAAAGTGTTGCAAATGTAGACAATAGTGTTGTTTATATTAAATCTATTAAAATAAATTATGGTTTGAAAAAATAAAATCTCTAAAATGTTAACAATATATATTTAAGACCAAAACTATTTAACCAATTATAAAAGTCAATAAAAAGATGTATTTTTTATGAGATGAATCTTGAATAGGCACAAATGGTATATTTTTATTTTGCTCTCATTTTGTGATGCAAAATAATTTTAGAACAAAAAAGAATATATCAAAATAACGGCTGTTAATTGTTAAATAATTCGTAAAACAGCTATGCATAAAAGTAAATCATTATTTTGTGATTTAATAATATTTTTAATTATTAGCCTGTATAACCCCAAATGACTGGTCTGTTGCTTGAGTTCCAGCTAGTATGCCAACCAGCAGGTTTTGATAAAGCTTCGCAGTAAATTGTTAATAAATTACAACTAGTGAAGGCTCTTTCACCAATAGTTGTTACACTTTTTGGTATAAATACATTAGTTAATAAATCACAATAAATAAAAGCACTTTCGCCAATACTTGTTATATTATTTGACATTGTGATACTTGTTAATGAACGACACCAACTAAAAGCCATTCCGCCAATATTTGTTACACTATTAGGTATAACCATATTTGTTAAAGAACTACAATGATCAAAAGCAGAATCTTCAATAATTGTTACACTATCTGGCATAACTACATCTGTTAAAGAATAACAATAAGAAAAGGTAGCTCTACTAATAGTTTTTACATTGTTTGATAAAATAACATTTATTAAAGAACTGCACAAAGCAAATGCCGCATAACCAATACTTGTCACACTATTTAGTATAACTACACTTGTTAAAGAACCGCAACAAAAAAAGGCTAAATCAGCAATGTTGGTTACACTATCAGGAATAATAATATTACCATATGCTAAACTACCAGCAACTATTGAATCATTATTCCAAACTGTTGAAGTGGTTATTATTTTGCCTTCTCCTAATGTTAATAAATGATATGTTGAATTGTTCGGGTCTAATGAAATGCTTGTAAGAGAATTACAATTTCCAAAAGAAGCTACGCCAATGTTTGTTACACTGCTTGGTATGGTAATACTTTTTAAAGAATTGCAACTATCAAATGCGTAATCACCAATATTTGCTACGCCATTTGGTATAACAATTTCTATTAAAGACTCGCAAATAGCGAAAGCAGCGTAACCTATATTTATTACACTATTTGGTATATCGATACTTGTTAAAGAACTACAACCTGTAAAGGCACCTTCACTAATATTTATTACACCATTTGATATAACGATATTTGTTAATTAATTACAAAGAACAAAGGCAAAAACACCGATACTTGTTACAGGTTTATTATTATATGTTGAAGGAATAACTACTTCAACAGGAATACCAGTATATCCAGATACTTCATATGTATTACCTAAATCTAGATAAGTAAGTTCATATTCACTTATTGAGGTTGAACTTGAACTATCATTTATATTGGAACTCTCTATACTTGAACTATCAATAATAGAACTTTCTATACTTGAACTATCGCTAGTACTTGAACTGTCAACTATAGAACTTTCTATATTTGAACTATCATTAGCAGAACTATCAATAATAGAACTCCCTATATTTGAACTATTGCTAACATTTGAATTATTAATAACAGAACTTTCTTCATTTGCACTATCATTTATACTTGGACTATTGATAACTGAATTATCTATAATTGAATTATCACTTATACTAGTTCCAATAATATCACAACTTGCTAAGCCTATTAAACTAACTAATATTGTTAAACTTTTAATTTTTGTAACCATTATAAATCTCCTTACTTGATTATATTATTTTACTATATTTTATTTTGCAGACGATAAATATTTACATTTGGTTTACAAAAATGAAAAAATTTTCAATATTTATTTGCATTTGATAATTATTAAGATAGAATATTGTTATGTTAATTCAAATATTTTTGTGTTATAAAAAGGCGGTTAAAAATGAAAAAATTTAAAAAGGTATTAGAAAGTATAGGGACATTCTTTAAAAGTCCTATTAGAATATTAAAATTACTTGGGAATACTTTGTTTGTTGTTTTCTTTGTTGGAGCAATTTTATTTTCAATTACAAACCTAGCCGCTAAAAATAAAGGTGGTATTCCAAATATATTTGGTGGTGGTTATTTATCTGTACAGTCAGGTTCTATGAAATTTAATGAAACAAAAGATTATTCATATTTAACTGATCAAGGTATTACTAAAGAAAAAATTAAAAAAACTAGTTTTGACACTAAGGCATTGATTAGTATTAAAATGTTAAACGAAGCACAAGCTAAAAATCTTAAAGTTGGTGATGTAATAGCTTTTCAAATTTCTTCTTTGTATATGGATTTAACTGGTTTGACAATTATTTCTCAGGGAGATACAGAAAGTATTGCTAGAATAACACATAGAATAATAGAAGTGAGAGAAAGCGAAGGTGGAATTGTTTCTTACGCTACACAAGGAGATAATAATCAATTTTTTGATACTTATAGAGCTGATGGATTACATGGTGGTGAAAAACACTATGTTCAATCAATTAGTATAGATGGGCTTGTTACTGGTCATACAAATGGACTTGGTGGTGTTATTTCTTGGTTTCAACAACCTTTAGGTTTCTTTTTAATCATTGTTGTTCCAACAGTAATATTCCTTATAGTTGAGTTAATAAGTTTTATTCAAAGTTTATATGCTTATAGAGCAGAAAAGAATGGAACTACATTAGTTTTAAATAGAGAAGAATTAAAAGCACAGATAATTGCTGAAGAGAGAGAAAGAATTAAACAGGAGTTATTGGCAGAGCAAAATAATACTCCAGAAGAAGAAACTAGTCAAAAACCCGAAGATAAGCAATAATATATTGTAATATATATTTATTGGGAGGCTTAGTTAATGAACGAATTTGCTAGATATTACATTGAATTTATTATAATGTTATATGATAATATAATTGCTTTTTTCTCAGCTATTGGTGGGGCTTTCGGAAAGGCTTTTTCAACCGATTTTGTTCAGTATTTTGAACATTTATCAACTTGGGCTAAAGAGTTCCCTGTTGGTGGTTGGATTATGGTAGTTATAGTTAATATTTTACAAATAGCTTTTTTAGTATTTTTGTTTATAAAGTTAATTCAATTACTTACTTTTTATATTAAGTTTAGAAGAAAAGAAATAGAAAAAGATGAATTGTTATACGAGATAGCAGAGTTAAATCAAAAGACTTCCGAATTAATAGAAGAAAAGAATAAGATTATGGCAATGAAAATTGCTCAAATTGGTAGTGGTATTGGCTATGGGGATGATTTAATTGATGAGAGAGCATTAGGTGGTCAAAGTGGTTATGGTAGTTCAAATGTTACTAATAACTATAATGCTAATCAAGCAGAGGAAGAAATTGATGAGTATGCTGGTAAGAGATTTACAAAACTTACTCAAGTTGACGAAAAATATTCAACCATAAATACGGCTATTGTTATGGGACCTGATAATATGGTTACTTTACCACAATTAATAGAAAGGTTTGTTAATTTCTCAGCAAGTCAAATGAGATTATACTATACTACTTATACTATATCATTGTTCTTTGCTGGTATGGCAACAGGTCGAATAATAATATTAGAAGGTATTTCTGGAACTGGTAAAACTTCCTTACCTTATTCAATGTCTAAGTTCTTTAATAATAATGCTAACATTGTTTCAGTTCAACCATCATGGAGAGATAAAGCTGAAATTATTGGTTACTTAAATGAATTTACAAAGAAATTTAATGAGACTGATTTCTTAAAGGCTTTATATGAGATTAATTATAAAGAGGATATTAATTACATCGTTCTTGATGAAATGAACTTAGCCCGTATTGAGTATTATTTTGCAGAGTTCTTATCAATTATGGAAATGCCAGATATTAATGAATGGAAAATTGATTTAGTTCCAAAACAAGAAAATAATGATCCAAAGAAATTAACCGATGGTAAAGTAATGGTTCCTCAAAATGTTTGGTTCATTGGAACTGCTAATAAAGATGATTCTACTTTCACAATTACTGATAAGGTTTATGATAGAGCTACTACAATTTTCTTAAATGCTAAAGCTGATTTCTTTGATGCTCCATTAACTAATCCAATTGATATGAGTTATGAGTATTTAAAGAAACTTTATGATGATGGTTTTAAAGAAAACACTTTAAGTTTAAAGAATGTGGAAAATTTAAAAGTATTAGATAACTTTATTCAAGATAACTTTAAAATTGCCTTTGGTAATCGTATTATGAGACAAATTAAAACTTTTGTTCCTGCTTTTATGAGTTGTGGACAACCAGAAAATGTTGGTCTTGATTATATTATTGGAACTAAGATATTAAAGAAGTTTGAATCTTTAAATTTAGCTTTCTTAAAAGATGAAATTATGGCTCTTATTAATTTAATAGGTAAGATTTATGGTAAAGACGGTTTTACTTATTCTGTTAAATATTTGAGAGACTTATACAAGATGTCTTAATAGTAGTTAAGAAAAAGAGAATTATGAGAGAGAAGCAAATTGCTTCTCTTTTTTACTTTCAAAAGAATTAATAAAACAATCCTTATTTCTTTAGAAAAATAAAAAAGCAAATAGAAAAAGCCAGAATAATAATGCCGAAAAGCACGGAATTTTTGTTGCTGTTTACTTAGAACTAGAGATTAATATTTTTAGTTTATTGTTTATATTTAAAAGCAGTTAGGGCGAGAACTCAAGAAAAAAGTTAGTTTTCGCCCTAAAAAATATAAAATCAAATCATAGACATTATGAAAACTTAGTTTCTGTTATTACCTAATCCAAGAATAATGTCAAAACAAATAGCAGTTTTAAAGTGTTGAATATATTTTTGTTACAAATATGAACTTTAGATTTGTATAAATTGTTGCATTTAAATGGCACTCGTTGTCTCATTGATGAACTTGATAAGTATCAGGTATCCCAAGAGCGAATATTTTAATTATTTAAAATGCTTATGTTATAAAAAAGTCTAGTGTTCTTTTAATTATTTCTTATACAAAAATAAAATGATATATAGTCTTAATATTTGTTCTCTTTATTATAAAATAAAGCATATTCTTTAAATAATCAATAATCATTAGCGTTTTTCTTAAAAAGTGCAAACATAATAGAGATAGTTGGAGGTGTAATATGGCAATTAGTGTTTCAATGGAGAAGAAATATTATTCAAAAGTAGAAGTTAAACTAAAGTCTTTGAATGAAGGTGAAGTTTTCTATAAAGAAATGAAAAGTTCTATTCGTTCTGGAAAGAATGAAGTGTATCAAAAAAGAATGAGAGAGACACAAGTTTTTGATAGTTCTTGGATTGAAGGTATTGAATCTTATTTACTTAATTTAGATAAAATAGTTAGAAATCCCAAGATGGTTATGACCCCAATAGAAGATATTGTTAGAATTGATAGAGCCAAGAAAATAAATGCCCGTTCCATTCAACATTTATCTTCACACACCCAATTTGTTCAAGATATAGATGAATTAGGCCGTGTTAAACCAATGAAAGTCTTATCAACTGTTTATGAAGATGAAATTGCTAC
>JAISJY010000050.1 GCA_031261365.1 Caryophanales bacterium
TTAGTTATTTTATTCTTTCGAACATGCCACCATTTACTATCTTTCATTTAATTTCCTTTCCTATAATCAGGGAGCCAATAATGTTTTATTAACTCCCTTCTTATACGGCACTCTTAACTCAAATTAAAAAAACTAACTATTTTCTTTTATAGTTAGGATTTTTCTTTTTGAAGACCCAAGCTGAAGAACTTCTTTCATTTAAAACGCCCATACGATAACCAGCCTGAGCAGGAGTTAACTTTTCGCCAGTAAGACCATTAACACCTTCTTTTAAATCACGAGCATACTGTACACCTTTTTCTTGCATACTCAAAGCTTCAACTTCCTTCTTAGCAAACTTAGAATAATATCTTTTACCCATATATACCTCCAAATATTTTTGACAAACTGTCAATAATATATATATATTTTATCCATATTGTCTTGGAAGTCAAGTTTATTTTATACATTCCGTAAATAAAATTATAATAATCATATGGAAAAGATGATAAACTTAAGAAATTTAAGAATAGAAGCAAATAAAACCTTAGAAGAAGTGGCATCAGAAATACATGTTACTGCAGGAGCATTAAGCCACTACGAACAAGGAGAAAGAGAGCCAAATAAACAAATACTTATTAATTTAGCAAAATATTATAAAGTATCAACTGATTATTTATTAGACTATACATTTGAAAAAGAACAAACTCTCAAAAAACAAATTACTTCATTATCAAGAACAGAATTATTAGAATTACTTAATAAAATAATGGATTTATTATTATTAGTAGAAAGGAAAGAAAACAAATGAAACCAGAAGAAATTAAAAGTTTAGATGATTTAAAAAAATTAGGTATAATTCCTACAACAAAAAGATCACAAGAATTAATAATGGGGTATATTTATAGCACAAACATACAAGTATATTCTAGCGAAAGCCATAATTCTTTAAAATGGAGAGTAGTAAAAATTACTAATTCAGAAGGTGGAATGGACATAATAGAATATTCAAAAGGTGCAGGAAAAAATAAAAAAGTAAAAGACAAATCAGAATATAAAGAAATGGAAGAAATAGAAAAAGACATATTAAAAGAAATCAAAAAAATAACAAACTAAGTCAATCAATTGACTTAATCTTATAGAAGTAAAACTTATCAAAAACACATATAAAATATGCTTAAGCATAAGACATTTTTTAAGCAACTGTTAGGAACCTCCACTTATACTTCGTATAAAAATAGGGCTAAATACCCTGTTTTTTTATTGTTTTTCTTGCTTTTAACTTTTTTGGTTCGTACCACTCTTTTTTTCATTGAGAATATCAAGTAATAGTAAAGAGGAAACTATTAAGTTCTATGTAACAATGTAATCATAACTATTTTCTTTTTAGGTTTTTTATGTTAAACTATTGATGAGCTATTAGAACTATTTACGGCTTGTTCCGTGGTCATAGCTCTTTTTTATTGACATTTTTAATCAAATCAACGATAATATGAACAGATGGAGAAATCCTGGCGACCTGAAACATGCTGTTCAGGTCATTTTTATTTCATATATTTCTTATCTTTTGTTGCCTTATCTGTTTTGTTTATAAACTTGTCAAAATCACTTTCAAAAGTTTGTCTTAGATTAAATAGACGATATTTATCAAACTCGCTTTCTGTAAATTGCCAGACAACTTGTGTGTTCGCTAAATTATTTCCTGATTTTATTTCTTACTTTCTTTACTTGCCATTAAAACTCTTTTTAGTTTCCTTCAAGTATCTTTATAGTATCAATATACAATATCTTTTTAATAAATGCAAACATAAATTACACAAAAAAGAGATTAACTTAAAAAAGACTTTGCAACTTTATTTTCAATTTAAGTGAAATGCCAGAAGGTTTGCCTGACCAAAAAATTGCAATAGCATTAAGTTTTTAACTCATTTATTTATATTTTTCGTGAAACATTATTTAAATCTATTGTAGTTCAGAAATAAACTCGAGAGTAGTTCATCTGCTCTCATTTTTATTTAACTAATTGTTTTTTCTGTTAAACTATTAGTGAGCTATTAGAACTAGGAACGAATTAAGTTTCGCACGGTCATAGCTCTTTTTTATTTAAAGTTCTTTTTAACTTTCTCAATTTTAACCTTATTTTTTATTGACATTTTTAATCAAATCAACGATAATATAAACATTGAGCAGTAGGCTCTACTATAAGGCTCCCTTTGGATGGAGCTCTTTTTATTTGACAAATTGTTTTTATATGGTAAACTATTGGTGAGCTATCTGAGTTTATGTGCGAATTAAGTTTCGAGTTGACCATAGCTCCTTTTTGTTTAAAGTTCTTTTTAACTTATTCAATTTTAACCTTATCTTTTTCATTGACATTTTTAATCAAATCAACGATAATATAAACATTGAGCAATAGGCTCTAGTATGGCAGGCTCCCATATAGCGGGAGCCATTTTTATTTATTCCTAATAGCTTTCAAATATTGCTTTGGTAATCTTAATTTCTGCAAACACGGCTTAATATCTTTAAACATAACAACTTTTTTATCACTATGGAACCCAGAATAAAACCTACTATTTAAATCTTTTTTGGAATAGGTATTATTTTTCCTTCTTTTTTTCTTCTCCAATCATTTTATCCTTTATATTTCTTTACATTATTTTAAATTGTGTTATTATATTAACATACCAGTCAGCTTGAAATAGAGCTGTGAGAGCAGTTCATCTGCTCTCGTTTTTATTTAAATAAGCTTATTTAGTTTTAACTTCTTTATTAACTCTATTTTTTCTTCTTCAGTTAAATAATCATTACTATTTTTTCCAAAATCTTCTAAGGAATAAATATCATTTAATTTTAATGACTTAACCGAAGACAAATGCAAATATCTTTCATTATCAAACTTAGATAACTTGACAGATAAATTATTCCTCATTATTGGTATAACTCTTATTACACCATTTTTATAATCTATTCCTACTACTCTTCTTGATTTATTAGTATTTAGTTCTGCAGGGTGAATTACTTTATCAGAAACCATATAAACTTTTCCAAATACTTTATTTGGCAATACTTCTTTAGATAATATTTTTAATTTTTCTTTGGCTTTTAATACTTTTAATTTGTCAGTGCTTGTTTTGACAATTTTTAAATAATAACTAATTTTCTCTTTAATACTATAAACCTTTTTTCCATTACTTTTCATATTCATGTCTCCTTTTGTTTAAGCTATTAAGCGATTATTAATAAACAATAAACCTAAAACTAATAACAAATATAATACTTAATCTGCATATGAAACAAATATTTAAAACAATTTATCTTTTTATTTTTGAACACAAAAAAACTTTCTATATTTAACTTTAAGCATAAGTTCTTTTTTAACTTATTTAAAAAGGCTCCAACTTGGGAGCCTTACTCATTATGAATTCTTAACGAATGGTAGTAATGCAACTTGACGCGAGATCTTAATTGCATTAGCTAAGACTCTTTGATGCTTAGCACAGACACCTGTTTGTCTTCTTGGTAAGATTTTACCAGTTGGTGAAATATATTCTTCTAATAATTTTACATCTGAATAATTAATTTCTAAAACTTTATTCTTACAAAGCGGACATGCCTTCTTTTTCTTTGGTGCTGCTTTTTTACTTGTATTTAATGCCATACTTTTACTCCTTAATTCTTAAAAAGGTAAGTCATCTTCTTGGATGTCTAACGGTTCATTGCTTTTTTCATTTTCAACTGTTTGAGTATATTCAACAGTTTCACCTGAAGCATTTCTTGCTCCTCTACTTTCTAATGACTGAACACTTTCAGCGATTACATCAACTGAATAAGATTTTGTGCCATCTTTTCTAGTAAAGTTGTTTTGTTGTAGACGCCCATCAATCCCAACTAATGCTCCTTTTTTAACATAGTTGCGGACAAATTCTGCTGTTTTTCCAAAGGACACAATAGTAAAGAAATCTGTTACAGGTT
>JAISJY010000060.1 GCA_031261365.1 Caryophanales bacterium
ATTTTTTTAATAGCTATTCTTTCTGTTACTGTAGCTATGATCCCCCGACCATTTTTGTAAATAGTACCATACGCAAGATCTATACTAATCTTTGATTTAAAAATATTTTGAACCTCAAAATAAATACCATTGCCTCGTCGCGAAATACTACTACCATCCTCAAAAGACACATGAATATAAGAAGAACCAAACTTAATTGTGCCAATAATATTTTTATAAGTTTCAAGAATAATGCTCTTTATTGAAAGAAAAATTTCTTTATCTTTAGCCTTATCTTCTTTGACTTCAAAATTTTCTAATAAAAAGTTTTCTTTATTTATGTTTTTTAAGTTTATTTTATACAATTTCCCGCTTCCAAAAAAACTTCTTAATTTAAGATCAATATCTTTTATAATTTTCGCTATTTTATTAATAGTATTTTTTTCGCTTTTTCCAGGTTTTATTTCTCGACCATTTTTTCTAATATCTAGAACAGGTTCATCATTAGTAAAAACTACACCAAAATGATATGTACCATAATCAAAATCAATAGAGGTACACTCACGCATTCTTTCATCGTAATAATGAAAATATTCAATTGTATCCCCGATGTCTTTAAAAGTTTCAAGAATAATATTTCTAATTGAAAGAAAAAGTTCAGCAACCGCTTCATTATATTTTTTTGGTAAATAATCTATTTTTTTGAAAAAATAATCCTTAAATTCATTTAACTGTATTATATCAAGTTTGTCAGCTAAAACGGTCTCGGTCGCATCATCGTGCACATTCACTAAACTGTCCCGAAGTTTTATAAAAGAATCTAATTTATCAAAATATTCATTTAATCTATCATCATTTTTATTCAAAAAACTACGAACTCCCCCCCAACTAGAAGGAATCAATTTGCGAATTTCCTGTAATAATCTTTTTGCTTCTCTATTATAGTTTCTTTTATCTGAAACAACAACCTTTTCAGCAGTGATATTTGTAATGTTCGTATTATTATTGTTATAAATATTTACCGCTTTTTCTACAATAAATGCACTACCGCAGTGTTTACATATTCCTGCTTCTCTATTATTATCAACCTCTACCTTTGCTCCACATTGAGTACATATTGCTGCCACTAATGCCATATTATTTCCTTTCTAAACAAAAAAGACAACTCTATTTGCTGGTTGTCATTTGATATCATAAAAGTATTACCTAAAAGAGTTTTTCTATTAAGTACCCCCCCCCAGAATTACTTTTATCATGATACAAATCTCCTTCATTTGATGTTATTATTTTACTACTTTTTTATTTTGAAAATGATAAATATTTAATAAATGTATGTTTTTTATTGACTTTAATCCTATAAATTATCTTTTTATTTAATAATGTGTTATTATTATATTGGAATTATCGCATAAAAATAAAATAGATAATAACACAGGAGTATTATGAAACAAACAGAAATCGGAATAACAACCGTGATAAAAGAAACGATAAATAAACAAGAAATATTAAAACCAATTTTTAATAATGAATTATATTTTCAAACTTGCCAACAACTAAATACCAACATTAATAAAAAAATATTTAATGCGTATCTTAATAGAATAATTAAAAAGCACGAAACTTTGAGACAATATCAAAAGGGTATTTATTATTTAACCCAACAAACCATTTTTGGTGAAGCTAAATTAAGAACATACGAGGTTATTAAAAAACAATACTTATTTGATAATGGGAAAATAATCGGCTATGAAACAGGACCTGCCATAATGCAACAAGTGGGATTAACCACTCAAATGGCTAACACAACCTTTATTGTAAGTAATAAAGTTAATAATTCAAGATATGAAAAAAATAAAAGATTATATTTAATAAAACCTCTAATTGAAGTAAATGAAAACAATTATAAATATTTAATTCTTCTTGATATTATGGCTAATGAGTTTAAATTATCTCTTCAAGAAGAAAATCCCCAGAGAATATATAAAGAAATCTTTAATAATTATAATCTAGATGCTTTAACCTTAATAAAATATTCTTCTTTGTATAACAACAAATTAATTATTGAAACTGTTGAACTAATAAAGGAGATGGAAAATGAGACTACATTTAACAAAAAATCTAAACAGTTTTAAAACACTCATAACAGAGTTAAGTGAACAATATAATATTGCTAACTTCATTTTAGAAAAAGACTACTATGTTACATTAATTTTAAAAGAACTTGCTCTTAAACAAGAAAACGGATTACCTGCTTATTTTAAAGGAGGAACTGCTTTGTATAAAACTATAAAATCTGTAAGAAGATTTTCCGAAGATATTGATTTAACTGTCTGCGTAGATAATCTAGGAAATAACCAAAAGAAAGTGCAACTAGAAAACTCTGTCAAAAAATATACTTGTTTATCATATAAAGGAAGTCCAATAAATCTTAAAGGCAATATTACAAGTGAATACATTTATAAATCTTTATTTTTAGAAACAATTACTGTTTTTAACAGTTTAGAAATTATAAAAGTGGAAGCTACATCCTTTACAATAAGTGAACCTGTAATTGAATTAAAAATATCACCTATGATTTACGATTTAGCTTCATTAGAAACAAAAAAAATATTAGAAGATAATTTTGATATTAAACCTTTCTTTCTCAAAACAATTTCTCTTTCAAGAATATTTATAGATAAAGTTTTTGCTACCGAATTCTTTTTTGCTCGTGCTCAAAAAAACGAAACCTTATATTTAGATGTTTCTAAACACTTATATGATTTAACTATTCTTTTAGAACAAAAAGAAATCATAGATACGATAACAAATATAAATAAATTAAATAAAATAATTTCCTTAACCAGAAAAGAGGAAGCCTTAAGAATGGGGAGTACTTTAACTAATAAACCTATTAAAGATTTTTCTTACCTTAACAAAGTTTTGACGAACAAAAAGTTTCAAGTAGCATTTAAAAATATGCAAATAATATATGTTTTTAATCAAAAAGAATATTTAACTATTAAAGACATTTCAAAAACAATAGAACAACTGAAAACAATATTTATCTAAATAATATAACCCTACTCACTCCTTAAAGCAATAACAGGGTCCTTTTTAGCCGCTATTGCTGAAGGGAATAAACCTGCAATTAAAGTCAATGCCACTGATATAGCAATTAAGATAACTGCATATAAAGGAGGCAAAGATGCAATGTTTCCAATACCTTCAAAACTATTAATAATAATATTGGTTGGAATTAACAAAATTATAGTAACAATAATTCCTATAACCCC
>JAISJY010000160.1 GCA_031261365.1 Caryophanales bacterium
AATAAAAGAAGCAATGGAAAAGCAATTTCCAAATATGGAGGCATGTATTTGGAACACTGAATTTCTTTCTAATTTTATGAATCTTATGCCTAATGTTTCGTATACTTTTGTAGAAGTAAACTCATTCTATTTAGAAATTGTTTATGATTATTTAAGAAACATTTTTGATAATGTCTTAATAAATCCTACTGAAAAAGAAATATCTTACTATGCAAATAGATTCGATTCAATTATTGTTAGAAAACTAATAACTAGAGCACCTCTTTTAAAGCCTTACTCAAATGTTATTGGAAATAATAAAGATATTAAACCTAGAAGTTCATTAATATATAAGCAAACAATAGAAAAAACAATTGTAGATATTTATGTAGACAGAAATAGATTTAGTATATATTATGAAATAGATTCTATAATTTTTGATTTATTAAAAACATATACTGTTAATTTTCAAAAACTCTTTAGGTATGCTTATTACAGAGGTGTAGAAAAAGAATTAAAAGAATATATTGAACAAGATATTAGATTTGATACTAATAAAGGCGAGTTCTATGATTAATGAAATATGGCTACGAGATAAAAAATTATTAGGTGAATTAATAAATAAAAATGCTGTTGATAATAAAAGGAAGGGAATCTTAGAAAAGCAAATATTTGCTTTATATTTATTAGAAAAATTACTTGAAGCTAATATATATTTTATATTTAAAGGTGGAACATCATTGCTTTTATTACTTGATGAAGTTCATAGATTTTCAACGGATATTGATATTTTAATTACAAAACCAAATTTGGAAAAAGTAAAGGAGAGTTTTAAAAACTTTGTTGGAGAAAATTGTATTTTTACTAAATATGAAACAGATATAAGAACAGACACGAAATTTCCAAAGATTCATTTTAGATTTTATTATTCTTCTGTTTATAATGAGTCATATATTTTACTTGATGCAGTTTTTGAAGATAATCCATATTTAGAAATAATACAAAAGGAGATAAAAGCAAATATTATAGAAACTAATTCTCCTTATATTTTAGTAAACATTCCTTCAATTACAGATATAATGATAGACAAGTTAACTGCCTTTGCTCCCAATACAATAGGAGTAAAATATTTTAGAGAATATGGAAATATAAAAAAAGAAAGAAAACGCGAAGTTATTAAACAATTATTTGATGTCAATGAATTATTTTTATCTTGTAAAAACTTTTCAAATCTTAATATTAGGTATCAAAAATTAGCTAAGTTTGAGTTAGAACAAAGAGAACTTAGTGGTAGTACTTATATAGATTGTTTAAAAGATAGTTTAGACACTTTACTAATTTATCTTTCTAAAGGAAGTAGAAATAAAAAAGTCTATAACTATTTACTAGATGGTTTAAATGGGTTTAAAGTATTTCCTAATATTTTAGTTGGTGCTGTTTATATGACTCTTGCTTGTGTTAATATTATTGAATTAATTTCGTTTGTATTATGTGATAATCAAGAACTATATGAAAGTATTTATGAAAAATCAAAAGAAAAAATATTATATGATAATTTTGTCAAAGAAAAACAACTACAAGCTGTTGCTAAATCAGCAAAAGCAATAAGTCATAATGAATGGAACAGAGTAATTAGATCACTTAGGGTAATAAGTAATTATATTGACTATTAAATATTACGGCTTTTGCATATTTTTTAATTTATATGTAAAAGCCGTGAATTATATATTTTAATCTCGAGCCAATCTTAAGCCAAAGTCGTGCCAAAGTAGTACTTCTCTGGACATTCTCTAGACATTCTCTGGACATTCTCTGGACAAGTCGTGCCAAAGTCCTGCCAAAGTTGTACTTCTCTGGACATTCTCTAGACATTCTCTAGAAAAGTCCTGCCAAAGTCGTGCCAAGTCCCGACATTTCATTATTAAATTAGATTAAACAAAATAATATGCAAAAGTAATATATAAATCACTAAGTGTATTCTACTTTTTTTGAATGAACTTTATTAATGTTTCCTTATTATTTAAAAGAGGATTAATATAGACATAGTTTAAACAGTCATTTAATAATTCACCAACTAATTCATTTTTATAACCAAGTTTAATAATATCATCTCCCTTAATTGCTAATTGTTTTAAAGAATATGGCTCTTTATTTGCAATAATCTCAATATACATATTAATCATTTTAGTAATAGTGTCTAATTTCCACTTTATTAATTCAGTCTTTTTAGCTTTGTTATCACATATTACTACTTGGAGATACTTTTTAAATAAATTGTCGCCTAAAATGTTTAATAATTTCTTAACTTGAACTTTGTTTTCTAAAAGATAATCGTGATATTGAATAAGTAAAAAAGTTTCTTTAATAGTTTTATTATCAAACTTTAATCTTTTTAAAATAGCCTCGCTTATTTGAGCAGACTTTAAAGGATGACCATAAAAATGAATGTTTCCTTCAGTATCTATTTGTTTAGTTATAGGCTTAGCAATGTCATGTAATAATAAGGTTAATCTTAATTTAGTATCATCTGTTTCAAAAAGAGAATACATCATGTGGTCATAAACATTATATAAATGTAAATTATTTTGTTGACAATTTAAAGAAGGCTCAAGTTCAGGTATTATTTGCAAAAGGAAAGGTGTAAATAAGGTGTAGTTATCTTTATTTAATAAAGGTAAGATAAGTAATAGTTCGGTTCTAACTCTTTCAGGAGCAATGTTATTTAAAAGGTTTAAACATTTCATTAAAGCTTTATAAGTGTTTGGCTCTATGGTAAAGTTAAATCTTAAAGCAAAGCGAATGGCTCTTAGTATTCTTAAATTATCTTCTTCAAATCTTTCTAAAGGATTACCAACAGCTCTTATTATTTTATCTTGAAGGTCTTTTAAACCGTTAAATAAATCAATTAATTCATTATTAAAGGCTAAAGCATTAATAGTGAAATCTCTTCGGCTCAAGTCCTCTTTTAAAGTTTTAGCAAAGGTAATATTTTCAGGGTGTCTAGCATCTATATAATTGTTTTCACTCCTATATGTTGTTATTTCATAGATAACAGAATCAATTAAAATACCAACTGTTCCATACTTTTCTCCTAAAGTAATTAATTTATAATTTTTAAAGATGTTTTCAATTTCTAAAGGGGTAGCATTTGTAGTAAAATCATAATCATGAGGAGTGATATTTAATAATAAATCTCTAACACAACCACCGACTAAAAAGACTTCATAATTATTATTGGTTAAAGTATCAAGGATTAGGCGGACATGTAAGGGTAATGTTTCACGTGAAATCATTATATAAAGAGAGTTTCATCAAAAACAGGCTCAGCATCAGAATATTCAAAAGTATATTTATCACCTTCAGCAAAAGTACCTATTAAAGTTATTTCTTTTAAAGAAGAAGAAAACAAAACAGCTGAAAAAGAGTAACTACTTCCTTTAATAATAGTGCCGCTTATTCTACTAGTGTTACCATCTTTTTTAGCTTCTGATATGATGATTTCACCACTTAAAATGTTTAAATATGAAGTTGCTTGATAATCATACCAAGTTTCAAGAAAGTCTTCTTTGCTAATATCAAACACTTCAGAAGGTTCATAAGTGGTTAGTTTTTCATTAAAATAAGACTTAGTAACTAATTCATTTTCTAATCTTTGATAAACAGGATTAATAGTGTCTAAAAGATAACCCGAAATAATAGTTGTAACTATTTCATCTTCTAAATAAACAGTTTCAATTAAAGAAAATTGACTATCATTTTTGCTTTGTAAGGAATTATAGCTTTCTTGTAATAAAGAAATTGCTGTTCCCTCCTCAATATTAGCAGTTGAACATCCAATTAAAAGAAACGGTAATAAAATTAATCTTTTCATAATAAACCTCCTAAATTTAAAACATCAAATAAAATAATAATAATTGACATTATAATACAATAGTAAGAAAAAATATCTAATCTTTGTTTTTTGATTAAGGCAAAGAAAACCTTTATGACTAAAAAAGTAATAAGGAAAGCAATAACAAAACTAGTAAGGTAAACAGGCAAGAGAGGTTTATTAAATAAATCAATAAATTGAGGTATTTTAATAATATTTGCTCCAATAATGACAGGTATGGCTAATAGAAAAGCAAATTCAGCAGCTTCTTCTTTTTTAACTTTAACAGCTGATGCTCCAACTAAACAAGAACCACTTCTACTGATACCAGGGAAAAGACCAAAACATTGAAAGAAACCAATAATTAATGCTTGCCACCATTTAAGTTCATTAATATGTTTTTCCCCTTTATTAAAAGAGGCAATTAATAAAGCAATACCTGTGATAAAAAGCATTATTCCAACAATTAATAAACTAGTAAAGTGTTCTTCAATAATATTATATTTCTCTAATAACAAACCAGCAATAGCCGCAGGAATGGTTGCAATTATAATATATAAACCAATATAGAAGTTTCGTCTTCTTTCAATGATAATATTACCATCTGGATTACTTGTTATTTTGTTACAAGTTTCACCTATTGGGTCTTTTGGTTCTTCCCCTTTGTATTCTTTTAAGATAACTTTATCTATTTTTTTTCTAAAAATAATTTTAACTAAATATAAGCAAAAATCTTTAATTATTAAGATTATTCTTTTGTAGAAAAACAAAATAATAGCTAACAAACTTGCTAAATGCAGAAAGATTTCAAAGGTTAAATCATTAACTTGAGAACCAGTGATTTCTTGAAAGAAAAGCATATGCCCTGATGAAGAAATAGGGAGAATTTCTGTTATTCCTTGAATTATTGCTACGATTATATATCTTAGCCAAACCGAGACACTTACTAATGTGGTCATATTTATAGTTTATCACAATTTATTAGTCTTTGGAGGTATATTCATTTAAACTATAACTAAAAACTTTTTATTTTAAAAATAAATAATTCTATTACTTCGCAACTAAATCACCTAATTTAAACTCTTCCACATATAGCAAATAAAAGTTATCAATATCATCGTTTATTAATACAGCCATATAGATATATTGAGCATCTTCAATAAAGGTAGCAAAAATATGGTGTTTAATATTCTTATATTCAATATACATGTCACCACTCATACTAATACCTAAAGTATCAAAAGAAGACAACTTATAAATATGGTTATATTTTTCAAAAGGTGTATAAGAAATAAAAAGGTTATCAAAATCATATTCTTCATAATTAAAGTCAATTTCAGCAAACTTATCACTGCCTTTAACAACAAAAGCATTATTGGTTTTTAAAAGAATGGAATTAATATTCTTTTTCAAGTTATAAGTTTTATTATCAGTAGTAAAAGTATAATTGTTTTCATCTACTATAAAAGAATAATTTAAACTAGTTCCATAATAGTCTAGTTGATAATAAGTATTAATAGATATAGTTAAAATATCAGTTTCTCTTTCAATTGAAAACTCATCATTTTTTATTTGATATTTAATTAAACTTTTAAGATATAAGAAAGAGTTATCTTTTTGTTTTTCTAAGGCTAATTGTTTTAAACTTGGTAAATTAAAAGAATTAACAATTTCATTAAACTCTTTAAAATCACTAATAAAACTTTTATAATTGTCACTATTGCTCTCATTACTTTCAAAAGAGTTTAAAAGAAGAGGAACATTTAAATATTTATCAGGAATTGCTTTTTGTTTAGAAGCAATATTTATTAAAAAAACAGTTAGAACTATTGTTATTAAAAGCAAATAACTAATTAAGGAAACTAAAAAGACTAATTTAGATTTCTTTTTATGCTTTAATTTTTCTTTAATTGTTTCAAGAGCTTTATTAAAGATATTAGGCTTCTTTTCATGTATTAATTTAGAGTTCTTATTATCAATTAAAAAAATACTGCCTGGCTCTGTTAGGCTTACTAAATCATTTTCTACAGTAATCAATTTATAGATTATTAGTTCATTTAAAGGGGCATTTAAGTCTCTTTTAGGGTAATTCTTATTAAACTCTATTCTTAAATCTTCTATAGGAAGACTTTTCTCTTTTAATACTTTTAAGATTAATTCGTAGTTCTGCTGATAATTCGTTTTATTCATTTAATTCCTTTGTTTCACGTGAAACCTTAACAAACTACAATTATTGCATTGAACATTTATTTTTAAATCCTTGAACCACGATAGGAGGAACATATTTAGAAACATCTCCTTTAAATAAAGCTAATTCTTTAACCATACTACTTGATAAGAAAGAATGTTCTGTTTTAGCAAATAGACAAACAGTATCTACTTTTTTATTTGATAATTCATAATTAAAATAAAATAATTGGTTTTCAGATTGGTAATCTGTAATTGTTCTTACACCTCTAATAATAGTCCCAATGTTCTTTTCAAAACAGTATTCATAAACTAATTTATCAGTGAAATCTATGACTATGTTATCTAAATGCTTTAAACTCTCTTTTAAAAAGTTAATTTTTTCCTCAGTTGAAAAAA
>JAISJY010000197.1 GCA_031261365.1 Caryophanales bacterium
TTGTTGCTTTCTTATTAGGTAGTTATCTACTAGTATATGTTATTGTAAAACTGATATTACAAAGTAAAAAGAAAGATTATACAATTTTTAGGTCTTTAGGTTTAGATGCTAAAACAATTAAACTTTTTTCTTATATTGAAATTGTCTCTTTGATATTGTTTTCAAGTCTAATAGTCTTGAGTGTTATTGCAGTTTGTTCTTCTTTAAAAATAGGGGTAATTTATAGTTTCTTCTATTATGTCGGTAGTGAACATTATTTTTTAATTGTTTTATTATCTGTTCTTTTAGGTTTATTATTAGCTTATAGATTTAATAAATACTTAATTAAAAAGTCTATTATTTCCACAATGAAGGATGCTTAAAATGATAGAAGTAATAAATATAAATAAATACTACAATAAAGGAAAAAGCAATGAGTTGCATGTTATAAAAAACATTTCTCTATCTTTTCCAGAAAAGGGACTAGTTTGTTTATTAGGTCCTTCTGGTTCTGGTAAAACAACTTTGTTAAATATTATTGGTGGTTTAGATAAAGCTAAAAATGGTAGTATTATTTTAGATAATGTCATTATTAATTCTTATAATAGTTGGAAATGGGACAATTTAAGATTTAAGAAAATAGGTTATATTTTCCAACATTATAATTTGATAGATTATAAGACAGTTTATGAAAATATTGCTAGTACTTTAAGATTAACATATTTAAATAAAAGTGAAATTCAAAATAGAATTGAGCAGTCTTTAAAAGCGGTTGGTATGGAATTATATTTAAATCATAAAACAAAATATTTATCAGGGGGACAAAGTCAAAGGGTGGCAATAGCTAGAGCCATAGCTAAAACTCCAACTATAATTATTGCTGATGAGCCAACAGGTAATTTAGATGAAAAGAATACTTTATCTATTATGAAATTATTAAAAAAGATTTCCAATACTTGTTTAGTTTTAATGGTTACTCATGAACAAAGATTAGCTAATTTCTTTGCTGATAGAATTATAGAATTAAAAGATGGTGAGGTTGTTTCAGATGTTTTAAATGAAACAAAGGAAGATATTGAGTTTATTGATTCTAGTAATGTTTATTTAAAAGAAATGGGGAAAAGAGAAGTTCAACAAGACCATTTAAAGGTAGATTATTTCTTTGATGATAAAAAAGATTTTGATTTGAAGGTTTATTATTCTAATAATACTTTTTATTTAGACCCTAAAAATGTCAGAGCTAAGTTTTTAAGTGATGTTAATGAAATACAAGTTATTGATGATTTTAAACCTACTTATAATCAAGTTTCTATTGGTAAATCAGAGTTTGAATTGGAGACTTTAAATGATTATAAACCCCGTTTAAAACCTTTGGAATGTTTAAAAGATGGCTATACTCATGTTACTAAAACCCAAAAGAAACAAAGAATATTTTTTATTGGTTTTTTCTTCACTGCTATTTTATTAGCTTATTTAGTAGCCTCTATTTATGGTGTTTATGTCCCTAATCCTCATTCTTTTTTGCAAGAAAACCCAAACTTAATTGGTTCAGAAAGAATTGCAGAATATACTTCAAGCGATCATTTATATCGGAATATTGTTCAAGAAAACACTTCAATTGATTTTGTTTCTAGTTATGAAGTATTAAAGCCTAAAGGTTTTGGTATCTTTATTAATACGGTTCCAAGAGCTACTGTTTATGTGCCCTTTACTTTTAAATCTTACATTTTAAATGATTTTAGAACAGGTCCTCTTTCTTATGGCAGAGATATTCAAAATGATAATGAAATTATTTTAGATGAGTGGATTTGTGAAAAATTAATGAAAGAGAAATCTTTAAACTTTGCAGGTGTTACTAAATATCAAGATTTTATTGGTTTACCATTAGGCTTTATTAATAATAGTAAAGAGTTTGGTAAGATAGTTGGAATAAGTAAGAGTGAAACTAATTCTATTTTCATTAATAGAGATTTTTATTATAAATTGTTATTTATTAATTATTACCCTGAGTGGAATGAGATAGTTTTTGAAGTTGATAATAGTATTCCAGATGGGAAAGTTATTGCTAATAATAGACATAATATCACGGCTCCGGGAGGTAGGTATCCTATTTTAAATACTTTTACTTTGGAACTATTAGATACTTATTTTGAAGAATCAGCTATTCATTTAAAAATGAGTTCTAATACTTTATATAGAATAGGTATTGTGCAATGCAGTCATGCATCTTTTGAAGTTTATAGTCAGAATAAGACTAACACTTTAACATTTTTGAAAGATAAGGGAGGAGTTTTAACAGACTTTTATGAAGTTTCTTTTAAGGAATTAAAGGCGAGAACAGATGTTATTATGCAAATACAATTACCAGCCTCTATCGCGATTATGGCACTTTCTTTATGCTTTATTTATTTTATGATGCGGAGCAATTTGATTAATAGAATAATTGATATTGGAGTTTATAGATGTATTGGATTAAGGAAATCTCAAGTTAGGAAGTTATTTATTTATGAAATTATGGTAGTTATCTTCTTATTTGTTTTGCCGGGTTATATTATTTCTTCTTTTATTTTACAAAGTTTACAAGGTATAGAAAGTCCTTATATTTTATTATATTACCCTTGGTGGTTAGCAGTTTCTGGTTTTCTTTTGTTTTCTATTATCTTTATTTTAGTAGGTTTAATACCGATTAATACTTT
Organism: Caryophanales bacterium; assembly: GCA_031261365.1. Classification (GTDB taxonomy): domain Bacteria; phylum Bacillota_I; class Bacilli_A; order RFN20; family JAISJY01; genus JAISJY01. The sequence goes on from JAISJY010000197.1 coordinate 2,676, forward strand.
ATTAAGAAAGACACCGAGCGAGATTATCTTTAAATATGATATTTAAAACTTTTGCTTCTCGAGATGATGTTGAAGGAGTTTTAGCTAATATTTCTTATCACCCTGTTAAAATAGAAAAAGATTTTGTTTGTTTTAATAATCATAGTAAGAAATCTTTTTTAAAGATAGAAGAATTAAAAGAACATTTAGATGATTTTGTTGTTTTAGATTTAGAAACTACAGGCTTTGCTTCTAGTGTCGGTGATAAAATAGTTCAAGTAGCGGCTGTGAGATATCTCAATGGTATTCCGAGTGCTATTTTTGAAACATTAATTAATCCTCAAAGAAAGATACCGAAAGGGTCTAGTAATGTTCACCATATTTATGATGAGGATGTTATTGATAAACCATATTTTAAAGAGATAGTGAAATCTTTAAAAGAGTTTATTGGTAATTCATTATTAGTTGGTCATAATTTTGCTTTTGATATATCTTTTTTATTAGCAGAAGGTTTGAATATTGCTGATAATAATTTAGCATGTACTCTTAGCATTTCTAGAAGATTAGTTCATAATAGTCAAAATCATAAGTTAGGAACTTTATGTAAATATTTTGAATTAGATTTCTTTAATTTTCATAATGCTTTGGAAGATGTTTTAGCAACGGGTGAAGTATTTAAGAACTTATTAGGAATGTATTATTTATAAATTAAAGTATTTTTATGGAAAAATGCAGAATTAAGTAATTTTTTAGTTGGAAAAATGCAGAAATATTTAAAATAATAGTTGGAAAATTGCAAAAGGGTATGTTTTTAAAAAATATAGGAACATATTATTGATTTAATTTTACAAACTTTAAAAACATGCAATATTTATGGGGGAAATTATATATTTTATATTTAATGAGTATGAAGGGGGAGTTATGAAAAAGAAATATTTAGGATTATTAATGCTATTAGGCTTGTTAATTAGTGGTTGTAGAGGGCGAAAAGATAGTGATTCTGATGTTTCAAGTTCTCGTTTAGAGAGTGATAGTTCTTCTTCAATAAGTAGTTCAAGCGAAAGTTCAAGCAGTAGTTCAAGTTCTGTTATTTTAAAATGGACAGTAACTTTTGATTTTAATGGTGGTAGTGGTAGTCCTCTTTCTTCTCAAGTAATAGATGGTGAATTATGCCCAATTCCCGAGATACCAAGCAAAGAACATTATACTTTTGTTTATTGGTTATTAGGTGAAACTGAATATAATTTTAATACTCCTGTCACAAGTAATATTACTTTAGAAGCTTTATGGTCTTTAAAACAATGGACAGTTACCTTTGATTATAATGGAGGTGTTGGAAGTAATGAAACAGTAGTGGTTACAGATGGTCAAACTGTTCCTTTACCAAATGAACCAATTAGACCGCATTATACTTTTAAGTTTTGGTCTTTAAATAGTTTAGAGTTTGATTTTAATACTTTAATAGTTAGTGATTTAACTTTGTTAGCTGAGTGGAATGAAATAATATGGACAGTCACTTTTGATTATAATGGGGGAAGTGGTGAGATAGATTTTCTAGAAGTTAGAGATGGGGAAACTATAAATGTTCCTCCTTTTCCTAGTAAACCTCACAATAATTTTGTTAAATGGACTTTAAATAGTTTAGAGTTTGATTTTATAACACCTATTACTAGTAATATTACTTTAGTAGCCGAGTGGAGTGAAATAAAATGGACTATAACTTTTGATTATAATGGAGGTAGTGGTAGCCCTCTTTCTTTGGAAGTGGTGGATGGTCAAACTGTTTCTTTACCAAGTGAGCCAACTAGACCTCATTATGCTTTTGTTTTTTGGACTTTAAATGATTTAGAATATAACTTTTCTGCTCCTGTTTATAGTGATTTAACTTTAGTAGCAAAGTGGGAAGAAATAAGATGGACTGTAACTTTTGATTATAATGGTGGTAGTGGTAGTCCAGCTTCTTATGAATTAACCGATGGTGATTTATGTCCTGTTCCAACAAATCCTGAAAGACATCATTATGAGTTCCTTTATTGGTCTTTAAATGAGATAGAGTTTGATTTTGAGACACCTATTACTAATAATATTACTTTAGTTGCTGAGTGGAATTATTCTCCTGATGGGGCTATTGCTACAGCTGAAGAGTTTTATAATTTCTTATATGCTGAAGATGAGTTAGGAGAACATGTTGCTAATAAAAGTAAATATTGGTTAGCAAATGATATTGATTTTAGTAGTCTTGATTTTGCTTGGATTATTAAAGATTCAAATAAACACTTTTTAAGTGCTGAGTTTGATGGTAAAGGTCATACTATTTCTAATCTTAGTACTAGTAATGGAGTTTTTGGAACTATTAGAGGCGGAGATATTCATGATGTAATATTAGATAATATTTCTATTACTTCTACTGATACCGCTGGTATTTTAGGGAGTGAAATATTAGCAGGTAATCTAGTTGAATTAAATAATATTGTAGTTAAGAACTCAACTATTAATAGTTCTTCTATTAATGGAACAGGTGGTTTATTTGGTTATGTTAATTCTAATTTAACTATTGATAATGTAATTATTGAAAATACCATTATAACAAGTAGTGATAAAGCCACAGGCGGTTTAATCGGTTTAGTGGATGGTTCTACGACAAATCTTAATATTACTAATGTTTTTGTGGAGGTTGTTGTTAATTCAACTAATGAAAATGTGGGTGGCTTATTTGGAGAAACAAAAAATAATAGTAAAATAACAATGGATCATTTTTCAGCTGTTCTTAATGTTTCTGGCTTAGATTATGTCGGTGGTTTAATTGGTAAAAACACTAGTAGTACAGCGGATCAATTTGTTAAAATAAGATATGGTGTAGTCATTAGTAATGTTTTTGTTAATACAGCTCATACTAATGCTGGTTTTGTTTCAGGTGGTAATAGTATTACAACTAATAATTTATTCTTTGTTGGGGCTAATAGAAATGTTGGTTCATCTTTTGCTAG
>JAISJY010000202.1 GCA_031261365.1 Caryophanales bacterium
AAATGATGGAACTAAAAAGACTTTTTTAGAGAGAATAAAAGGATTATTTAAAAAGAAATAATGAACAATTTAGGTACTTTAGTTTCAATGCAATTAAGAGCAAAATACAATATACACGGCTCAAAGTTTACTATTGATTCCTTTTTTAAATTGATATATGTTTTTATTAAATTATTAGCTATATTTTTTATTGCTTATCTTCTCTTTTTTGTTTGTATCAAGTTTAGAATATTTAGTATTCAAGTTTTTGTTCCTTCTAATATTTTATTAGTTTTTTATGTGGGATTTTTCTTTATTAATTTAGTTACCAGCACAGTTAATATTATTGAAACTTTATATTTAGCTAGTGATAATAAAGTTTTATTATCTTTACCTTGTAAGCCTCAAGTAGTCTTTCTTTCTAAATTAATTGTTTGTTATATTCAAGAATTAAAGACAACATATATGACCTTGTTACCTATTTTCTTAGCATATATTACAATAAATGGGCAAGGTATTTCTTTTTATTTTTCCACAATTTTAGGTATGGTTGTTTTGGTCTTATTACAAACAGCAATTTGTGGTTTGATTTCTATTCCTGTTTATTACTTTATTAAATTATTTAAAAAGTTTTATTGGTTACAAGTTATTTTAATGGTGTTTATTTTTGTTTTAATAGCAGGAGTTTTAATCTATTTAACTAGAGCCATTCCGAATGATTTTAACTTTTCTTTAATTGCTAAATGGGGCGAGTATTCTAATAAAGTTAGAGAGTTTTTAAAAGATTTCAGACAGTTATTTCTTTTCATCGCGATTCCTTTTGAAATGTTAGTGGGTAAGTTGACTGATATTGTTTCTATTTACCCTTCATATTATTGGATTTTTGTTTTAATTATTATCGCTTTATTAATAATCTTAAATGTTATAGCTTACTTTTTACAACAATTCTTTTTCTTTAAGTTGGTTGGTAGCAACGATGGTCCTCCTTCTTTGAAAGTAAAGGTTGGAGCTAACTCCCCTAATGGAACTTTTACCACTAGTTTTAAGATTACAAGTTTAATCTATATTAGGCAACCTACCATGTTTTTTACTAATTTTGCTTTTACCTTACTATTACCTTTTGTCTTATTGTTTTTTAATAGAATATATTTAACAATGGATTTAAGAGAAGCTGGTTATCAAATAATATTATCTTTTAATATTTTCTTTATTTTATTAATTATTTCTTCTAATAATGTTTCTTTTGCTTCTATGTTTTCTCAACAAGGTGCTTTTGCAACCCAATTTAAAATAGAACCTATTAATTTTTATTCTTATACTTTAGGTAAATTATTATTTCCAATTATCATAACTTTTATTTCTATTTGTTTTAGTATTTTAGTTATTGGAGCTTCTTGGTTTAATATAATTTTTATTGGTGTTTTAATTATTTGTTTAATAATGGCACATTTAATGTATTGTATTGAATTAGATATTAGTAATCCTCAATATAAATATTATGAAAATGGGGTTCATAAAAATGTTGACCCGAATAAAGTAACAGCTTATATTTTTAGTTTGTTAATGTCTTTTGTAACAGGTGGTTTTATTCTTTTCCTTTATCAAATCGGTGATGTGAATATTGCTTTTAAGTTAATGTTAGTGGGCATATTAATTTTGCTTTACCGTATTTTTGTTTTTAAGCGGAAAATAAATGTCTTTTTTAGGAGTTTTTAATGAGAAAATTCAGTGTTATATTAGTTTTAGTTTTATTTATCTTATCAGTTTTTTTGATTAATTTCTTTGGTGTTAAATTAGGTTCTTTTGAAGAAAAAGTCTTGGTGGAATCAGTTACTTTATTAAATACAAAAGTAAATAATGATGATTTAGTCTATATTAGAGTTAATAAAGCCGATTTTCATTTTGGTTATAAATATGTTTTTGAATATGAAATATTGCCTCTTAATGCCACTAATAAAACAGTATCATTTGGTATTATTGCTCCTGAAGAACATGAAGGAATTACTATTAGTAATACAGGTGTTTTAACTTATAATGTTGAACAAGTTATAGACATTAGAATTATTGTTAGAACTCTGGATGGTTCAAATAAAAATGATAACACTTGGCTTCTCTTTAGATAACCTATTGTGAACATTGGTTCGTTTATAATGGTTTTTATAGTATAAAAATATAAATATGATAAAATTATTTTGTATCTATTAAAGTGATTTTAATTATAAATAATTTTTGATAAATTAGCATAATAGAAAAAAGAGTTTAGAAATCAAGAGGAGAGAATTAATGAAAAAAAGTATAGTATTATTAGGGTTGTTTTTGGTTGGGTGTGTTGGTCCAAACGCTTCAAGTAGTTCAAACTCGGCTGGGCAAACAGTTTCAAGCAGTCTTGCCGATGGTATTTCATTTTTTGAAGGAAGTATTGATACTGTCTACTTACAAACCGAAGTATTTAATTTTAATGATTTAGCAATTAATTATACTAAAAATGGGGTAACCGAGAAGATAATCAAGAAAAACGATTCTACTTTAACTGTTTCGGCTTTTCAAACAACAGAGATAGGAACATTCCCTTTAACAATTTCTTATAAAGGTTTTGAAACTGTTAGAAATTTAAGTGTTGTTGAAATAGAAGAGGGTGTAAACTGTGAAGTTTTCACTTTTAATAAACCAGCCTTTTTAACGGCTTTTGCTTTTAATTCTAGTGTAGAAGCTAATTTATTTAATAAGCCTAATGATAGTTTTTATGTAGGTGATGATAATCCTTTTGTTATGAAGCCTACTATCACGGTTGAAAAAACAGTTGGTGAAGTTTCAGCAAATGGCTTTACTACTTTAACTTTACCTAATTTTGAACCAATAATAACAGTTTATAAGAAAACAGGTGATGATTTTGTTGCTTTAGATGATAATAACAATTATGTAAGTGTTGAAGCAAGTGTGGGAGCTTATGATTTCAGCGAAAGTGCTATTGGGGAAACTTTTAAAATTGAAGCTAGAACTTTAAATACTTCTTTGCCTACTAATAAAATAGAGCATATTGTGACAGTTATTGATGGTTATAATGTTACCCGTTGGGAAGAGTTGTCTTTATTTGATAATACAGGTATTTGGGATGATTTTAAAGTTAGTGAAGGTTTAAGTAATCTTAGCCCTAATAATTTAATTTTAAATAATGATGTGGATATTGAGTTTGCTAAATTACCTAGTGGTTTAAAGTTGGATGCTCAAACTTTATCAAATAGACCTACTTATACTCAAGAACAAATAGATAGTTATCATACAACAACACATTGTGGTATTTTTCATCATTTCTTTGCAACTGATGCTAGTTTACAAATAATTGGTAATTATTTTCAAGCAAGTTTTGCGACTTTACCTTTATTAGATAGAACAGAGCCAGGTGATTATCCAAATCCAAGCAAAGGAGTTGAAAGTCATTTATATGCTTTCTCGGCTCATCAACTTAAAACAAATGAAGGAGTAGATATCAATGCTAGTGTTAAATATAAGAACATTGCTATTAGAGGAAATACTTTAAGAGCAATTACAGTGCCTTATTCTGGAGGTATCGGTGGTTTAGGTTTAAACTTAGCCAATAATGAAGTTGATAATGTTCGTTTAACTAATTTTAATTATGGAGTAGCTTTATCTAGAGATAGTCTTTTAACAAATACAGTGGTTAAAGATACTTATATTGGAGATACTTTCTTATCTTCTTTTTGGTCTTGGGACAGTGGTGATATTACAATTTTAAATAGTAAGTTTGAAGATTCTGGTGGTCCGACAGTTATTTTAGCTCAAAGTACTTCATTTATGGATGAAAGTGATGTCAATGATCCAAATGCTCGGCATACTCATTTAAAAATAGACGAATATTCTTTTGATAATATTGGAGTTGATTTAGATGGAAGTGAAGCTTATTTTGCTTTTTCAGGAGATGCTGCTGCTCAAGCGGCAAATAAAATAAAAGAGTTAAGTTATGCTCTTTCAACTGCGACTAATGGAGCAAGTGCAATTCATTATAATCACATTCAAAGAGGTGAGTTATTAACACCAAAGATTATGATTATTCCAAATGTTTTAGATGTTCCTAAAACACCTAGAGCAACGGTTTCTCTTTTAAAAGCAAATCAAGAAGAACAAGTTATTTTAAGTTCGGTGGGTATGGAACAATTATTTAGAAATGTTATGATAAATCCTGTTGCTCCTATCCCTCTTTTACAAGCGAGTGGAACAAGTGGAAATCCTTTAATGCCTTCTCCAACAAGTCAACCTTTATATGCAACAACAGTGACAAACGGGGTTAACTTTATTGATATTTTCCCATTGCTTACAGGCTCTATGACTGCTGAACAATTAATGGGTCAATTAGTAAATAGTGCTCCAACGCCTTATGCTGGAAATGTAGAATTTACGAAGGGACAATGGATAAGCCTTAGTCAATATTTAACTACTTCTGGTGGTTATATGGGGATGATTTTACAGTATTATCATTAATAATCTTCTTTATAAAAACAAATAATTAGAGTTACTTAAGGCTTTGCGGTCTTTTTTAAATGAAAACAGTTGAAATGTCTTAATTAATATGGTATATTATATAAAGCCAAGAAAGGCTTTTTATTAACACGCACGCTATCCATATGTCCTTGTGTTCCAAATTTGTGGTGTCGGACTTGAAGGCTAGCGGAGGAGTAAACACAGGAAAGGAAAAAAATGATTGAAGAAGAAGTTGTAGTTGTTGAAGAAGTTTTAGAAGTAGAAGAAGTTGTAGTTCCTGAAATGGAACAAGTATTAGCAGATTTAAATGCTCCTGTTACTAATTTAGAGCAATTATTATCAGCTGGTGTTCATTTTGGACATTACACTAGAAAATGGAATCCAAAAATGAAGAAGTATATTTTTGGAGCTAGACAAGGTATTTATATTATTAATCTTGTTGAAACTTTAAAGGCTGCTGAATATGCTTATGGAAAATTAAAAGATGTAATTAGTGAAGGTGGAGAAGTTTTATTTGTTGGTACTAAGGAATCATACCGAGATTTATTAAAAGAAGAAGCAGAAAAGGCTGGAGTATTTTATGTAAACTCAA